>SCKS01000090.1 GCA_004124465.1 Fidelibacterota bacterium | reverse complement strand
ATTGATGAGTCTCAGATAGGAAAAGCCGCGGCCAGGCTAGAACGCATAACAAAAATTCAGAGCATACTCATTGAACAGGTTGGGGTCCTCGAAACAATGACACCTCTCGACTTCCTTGAATTTAGGGATAAGCTTCACCCTTCCTCCGGGTTCCAGAGTGTGCAGTTTAGACTCATTGAAAATAAGTTGGGACTGGAACAGAGTCAGCGACTCGCTTTCACCAAAGATGCTTACTATAGTGGGGTCTCTGAGAAAGACAGTAGCGCCATCAGAAAATCTGAAGAGGAAGACTCACTCTTCCAGCTCTTAGATCAATGGTTGGCCCGGACACCCTTCCTCCAGTTCGAAGGGTTTGATTTTTGGGAAGAGTATCGATTAGCAGTAAAAAAGATGCTGGGTAACGAACTTGAAAAAATAAAGAATAATACTACACTCACGGATGAGATGCGAAATGAAGAGATCGTGAATCACAAAACAACGAACAAACACTTTGAGGCAATTTTCAGTAAAGAAAAACACGCAGAGTTGATGGAAGCTGGCCAGTTGAGACTGTCACACAAAGCACTTCATGGTAGCCTTATGATCTTTTTGCACCGAGATGAGCCCATCTTTCACCTTCCTTTTAGGCTGCTAACCGCTCTCATTGATATAGATGAACTGCTCACTTCATGGCGTTACCGCCATATACTTATGGTACAGCGGATGATTGGGCGAAAGATTGGTACCGGAGGCTCTTCGGGGTACCGCTATCTTAGAGAAGCAGCTGAAAAATACAAGGTCTTCGGCGACTTGGCAAACCTCTCATCCTTTCTCATTCCAAGATCCGAGCTTCCTGAGCTTCCGGAAGAATTCAAGCGTCATTTAGGATTTTTCTATACAGACGAATTAAAAAAATAAACGGGAGCTACTTATGAACATTGATCTCTCACAACGGAAAGCAATTGTATGCGGTGCTACTCAGGGAATGGGCCGTGCCGCAGCTGAGGAATTGGCCACTCTCGGTGCAACTGTAACCCTTGTGGCTCGAAACGAAGATTCTCTGAAAACAGTACGTAATGCATTAATAGGCAGTGATCATCAGGCTGTCTGTGCAGATTTTGGTGAAATGGATATTTTGGAGAAGCGAGTCAACTCTCATGTCGAACGAGACGGACCGTTTCACATTTTAGTGAACAATACAGGTGGTCCCCCACCAGGCGAGATCGCCGACGCCGAAAGCGAAGAATTTCTGGATGCTTTTTCTAAGCATCTGCTTTGTAATCAAATAATGACCAAAGCAGTGCTTCCTGGTATGAAGACTGAAGGTTACGGCAGGATCATAAATATCATTTCCACTTCTGTAAAACAGCCTATAGTAAATCTGGGCGTTTCCAACACCACTCGTGGCGCCGTGGCCAGTTGGGCAAAAACACTCTCAAGAGAGGTGGCGTCATTTGGGATTACCATAAATAATATTCTCCCCGGCACAACAAATACGGCGAGGCTACACTCACTCTTCGCCGAGTTGGCATCGAAACGGGGCGTGAAACCGAAAGATATCGAAGAAGAGTGGCGGAGCGAAATTCCCGCAGGTCGGATTGCTGAACCGGAAGAGATTGCCTTTGTCATCGCATTCCTCGCTTCACCGGCTGCATCATACATCAACGGAATCAATCTTCCTGTTGATGGAGGGCGGTTAATGTGCCTTTAGAGACCAAACTGTTGCCGCCTAAGCGAATTCAATTTGAACGTATGCTCACTCTTGATGGCGAGTGGATCCGTTCGCAGGTTCTACGTTTTTTCAGTGAAGACGCCCCCCATGGCGACCTCACCACCGAATCTTTCGTCCCGCCGGAAGATGTTGCCTCCGCTGACATTATAGCTGGAGAAACATCCGTTTTTGCCGGCACTGAAGTGTTGAGGCACTGTTTCTTTGATCTAAAGGAAGTTAATCTTTTGGTAGAGGATGGAGACACCGTTGAGGTAGGAACGATTCTTGCTACCCTCCACGGTTCGGCCCGGGATATTTTAACCCGGGAGCGGGTGGTTCTTAACCTTCTTCAGCGATTGTGTGGGATTGCTACCAATGTGAAACAGTATATTGACATCCCGGCGCCCGAGGGATTTATAATTCTTGATACACGGAAAACGACACCTGGACTGAGAAAACTGGAAAAATATGCCGTGGCCGTAGGTGGAGCCTACAACCACCGTATGGACCTCTCTTCAGCAATCCTTATCAAAGACAATCACATTGTCGCAGCTGGAGGGCTGAAAAATGCCGAGGCATTTGCCCGAAGCACACATCCCGATGTACCAGTAGAACTGGAGATCGATTCTATAGATCAGATAGAGGACGCGCAGGAGATTGAACTTGATGGGTTTCTCCTTGATAACATGAATCCAAAAGAAGTTGAAGCATGTGTCAATCTCATTAGATCTTTTCCCAGCGGAGAATCCATTTTTATTGAAGCATCCGGCGGAATTAATCTCGAAACTTTTCCGGAATATGTCTGGACAGGAATCGATGCTGTATCTATCGGTGCTCTCACCACCTCTGCACGGAATATAGACCTGAGACTAGATTTAAAGTGATCTCTTAGATGAACAAAATAAAGAATTATATTAACGGTAATTTAACTGAACCAGCTTCCAAGGAATATTTCGACTCTTTCGAGCCTGCAACAGGGAAAGCTTACGCTGAGGTTCCCGATTCAGAAAATGAGGATCTTGAAACGGCCATAGAAGCAGCACAGGGCGCTTTCAAGGAATGGGCTAGAACACCAGCTTCTGAAAGAGCTAGACTTCTCAATGCTATTGCAGATGAGATTGACAACCAAATAGAAACAATGGCCAAAGCTGAATCTGTGGATAATGGAAAGCCTATCTCACTGGCCAGAGTCGTTGATATTCCGAGAGCTTCTCTCAATTTCCGTTTTTTCGCTTCTGCCATTACCAGCTTTTCCAGCGAATCCCATGCAATGGAAGATTCCGCAATCAATTACACACTCCGTCAACCTATTGGACTTGTAGGCTGTATATCACCATGGAATCTTCCACTCTATCTTTTCACATGGAAGATTGCTCCTGCTTTGGCTTCAGGCAATTGTGTTATCGGAAAACCATCAGAGATTACACCTATGACGGCTTACCTTTTGTCTGAAATATGTATGGATGTGGGACTCCCAGCAGGTGTCCTGAATATCGTCCATGGTTACGGGAATAAAGTCGGTGCGGCCATGTCCGTTCACCCCGAAATTCCCGTTATCTCTTTCACGGGTGGTACATCCACCGGCAAACGTATCGCTGAGGCGGCGGCGCCTCATTTCAAGAAACTTTCTCTCGAAATGGGCGGAAAAAACCCAAATATCATTTTCGCTGATTGTGATTATGAAACGTCTCTATCAACTGCTGTTCAGTCATCATTCGCCAATCAGGGACAAATATGCCTTTGTGGTTCACGGATCATCATTGAAAGTTCAATCTATGAGCAATTCTGTAATGATCTTGTTGACAAAACCAAATCACTTGTACAAGGCGATCCCCTTGAGGAATCCACTCAACAAGGTGCTGTGGTATCTGAAGAACATATGGCAAAAATCATGAAGCATATTGAAATGGCGAAGGATGACGGAGGTAGAGTACTCACAGGCGGCGAAAGAACCATTGTGAATGGCCGCTGCAAGGAAGGCTGGTTCATCAAACCCACTATTATAGAGGGGCTCGGAATTGATTGTAAGATCAATCAAGAAGAGGTGTTCGGACCTGTGGTGACACTCCTGCCGTTCGATTCCGAGGAAGAGGCGCTTGAGATTGCCAACAGCACAGATTACGGCCTTACAGCTTCAATTTGGACATCCGATCTGAGTCGGGCACATCGCCTAGCGGGACAAATCGAGGCAGGTATTGTCTGGATCAACTGCTGGATGCTGCGCGATCTCAGAACACCTTTTGGTGGTGTAAAAAATTCCGGCCTTGGCCGTGAAGGAGGTTGGGAAGCGCTGAGATTTTTCACTGAACAGAAAAATGTTTGTGTAAAGATATGAGTCATAACAAATCATTTAATTCATCCAGAGCGCCCGAGCCAGTTGGTCCTTATCCTCACGCAAAACGTATCGGGAATCTGCTCTTTCTTTCCGGTGTGGGTCCTCGGAAAAAAGGTGATAAAGATATCCCGGGTGTGACCTTGTCTGAAAATGGAGAAATGCTGGACTACGAAATTGAAGTCCAATGCAAAGCTGTATTCGATAATGTGAGATTCATTTTGGAAGATGCGGGTTCATCTTGGAGTAATCTGATGGATATAACAGTTTTCCTCACCAATATAAATGAAGATTTCGCTACATTTAACCGAATCTACAAAGATTATTTTTCAGACGTACAGCCTTGCCGGACAACTGTTGAAGTAACAGCTTTACCGACACCTATCGCAATTGAACTGAAGTGCATAGCAACCATAGAATAAACAAGGAGAACTAACAATGGCTTCAATGATTCCACCCATCAACTTTAAACAATGGATCGAGGATAATCGCGAATTGCTTAAACCGCCCGTTGGTAACAAGTGCGTTTATGAAGACGCTGAATTCATCATCATGGTCGTAGGAGGACCTAACGCTAGAAAAGACTATCATTTTGAAGAAGGTGAGGAATTCTTCTATCAGATCGAAGGTGATATCACACTGAAAGTGATTAATAATGGTGAACAGAAAGATATTCCAATCAAGGAAGGTGAAATCTTCCTACTACCCCCAAAAACACCCCACTCTCCACAGCGTCCAGCCAATACAGTTGGTCTTGTTGTAGAACGAAAAAGACTTGAAGGAGAGATGGATGCTTTCATGTGGTTTTGTGAATCTTGCAATGCAAAACTGTATGAAGAGTTTTTTCCACTAACAAACATTGTAGATGACCTACCTCCTATTCTCAACCGTTATTGGGAAAATGAAGAACATCGGACGTGTGATGAATGTGCTGCGGTGATGGAAAAACCTAACTAAAGGTTTTCCCATTGCTTAAAGTCGACATTCACACACATATTCTTCCGAAAAATTTACCTGACTTGGCTGAACGCTATGGCTATGGCCAATTCATTCACCTTGAGCACCATAAACCGGGTTGCGCCCGGATGATGAAAGGTGACACTTTCTTCCGGGAAGTAGAATCCAATTTATGGGACGCTCATGTCCGCAAAAAAGAGTGTGATACTCTCACCGTTGATGTTCAAGTACTATCAACTGTCCCCGTAATGTTCAGCTACTGGGCAGAGCCAAATGATGCCCTTGACCTTTCCAAACTTTTGAATGATCATATTGCAGGCGTCGTGAATGATACTCCTCGGCGATTTACCGGTTTGGGCACCGTTCCAATGCAGTCCACAGACCTGGCCATAGGCGAACTAGAGCGGTGTGTAAAGCAAATAGGTCTAGCAGGGGCCCAGATCGGATCACACGTGAATGGCAAGAACCTGGATGATGATTCCATTTTTCCTTTTTTCGAAGCAGCACAGGATCTGGATGCACCAATTTTTGTCCACCCTTGGGATATGC
>SCKS01000089.1 GCA_004124465.1 Fidelibacterota bacterium | reverse complement strand
CTATAGATTTCTGTCTTAGTGCAGGGGAACGATAAAGTTTCAATATGAAACAAATTATCTTCAACGAATACTCTTAGATATTCTTGATTCTTTTCATAAGTACTAAAATAGGCTAGGCATTTCCAATTTATAAATACACGGCCTATTCCTTTTCCTTTTGCCTCGACTCCTTTTGTCATTCCATTGTGAGTAATATTTAGGACATCTCCTTGAAAGTCAAACGTAGCCTCCTCACTGGCATATTTCAATTTCTTCTTCCTTCGTCTCCCGCCTATCCCAACCTTAACAAAGTCGTCCAGTGCGGTCTTAATATTATGATTATTAACTTGGTAGTCAAGATTACAGAGCGCAGACATAAGTTCCTCTATTAATGGAAGGATCAGGCTATTCTATGTTGACCCGACCCCCGAAAAGTAGTCCAAATGTTAAACTAAGATTTTTATAAGGGGGGATATTATGGGTAGGAAACGATTTAGCCCGGAGCAAATCATTGTAAAGCTTCGAGAAGCAGAGATTATTGAGTCTAAAGGCCTGACTCAGGTGGAGGCAGCAAAAAAGCTGGGTATAGCAGAACAGACATTGATCCGCTGGCGCAAGGAATATGGTGGATTACGAGTAGATCAGGCCAGGAGGTTCAAGGAGTTGGAGAAGGAGAATATTCGGTTAAAGCGATGGGTAGCAGATTTGAGTCTGGATAAGGCGATATTGAAGGATGCTGCCTCGGGAAACTTGTAAGCCCGGCACGACGTAGAGAGATGGTAGAGAACGCCATGAAATATTATGGGGTGTCAGAACGAAAAGCGTGTCGAGTTCTGAGCCAGTGCCGGGCGACTCAGAGATATGAGTTGAGACGAATGGATGATGAAGAGTTGTTACGTAGCTGCGTGATCAGTTTTGCCAGTAAGTATGGTCGATATGGGTATAAGCGGGTTACGGCACTACTGAATCAGGATGGCTGGAAGGTTAACCATAAGAGGGTTGCCCGAATCTGGAGAGAAGAAGGACTTAAGGTTCCAGCCAAACAACCTAAGAAGGCCCGATTGTGGCTTGGTAATGGAGACTGTGTTCGCCATAGATCGGAATATAAGGATCATGTTTGGTCTTATGATTTTGTTCATGAAAGGACAAAAGACAATCGGTCGTTTAGGATTCTAACGGTTATAGATGAGTTTACTCGTGAGAGCCTGGGCACAGTTGTGAGAAGAAGGTTTACTTCGTTGGATGTGATTGAAGTTTTATCAGAGCTATTTATTACACGGGGGTTGCCCAAGCACATCCGCTCAGATAATGGTCCGGAGTTTACCTCAAAAGCGATTCAGAAATGGTTAAACAATCTGGAGGTAGGCCCGTTATTCATCCAACCGGGCAGTCCTTGGGAGAATGGCTATAATGAGTCGTTCAATGGGAAGCTCAGAGATGAATTACTAAATGGCGAGATATTCTATACTCTAAAGGAAGCAAAAATCATGATTGAGAGGTGGCGGGTTCATTACAATACCAAAAGACCACATACGAGCTTGGGGTATCGACCGCCAGCACCGGAAACGATACAGATTCCAAACACAATTATGACCTATGAAAACTGAATCCTAAATCTGGTATAAATAGTGGGGTCTGGTCAAACTTGATAAAGGTTTGGCCTATGCGGGATGAGGACTTATGGTTTCCCGGTTTCAAAAGCTCTTGTGTGACCACAGCCGTTATAACTGCATTTCATAAGGCGGGGATACCTTGGGGCTCCTTCAAGCAGTTAAGGCATTTTGGGGCTTGTTATCTCATTAATCACGGGATTCCATTGGAGGTGATTCAAAGGTTGATGCACCACAAAAATATTAAAACAACCCAAATATACGCTAGGGTCAATCGTGATAATTTGGTGGCTGCGATGTCAGTCTTTGACACAAAATTGGCACAAGGGGTGGTTCAGTAAATTGGCATGGTGCTTGAGGCTTTTAAAAACGGTGGGTTATGGCTGAGAGAGATTAATTCTAGCGGTCGCACTCACCGCCAATCATATTGATCATATCAAAGGTAGGGATGATGTCGGCAAGCATTCCGCCCTGGCACATCTCGCCCATTGCCGCTGTCATGGTAAAAGAAGGGGGGCGAACCCGACATTTATAAGGCTTGCCTGTGCCATCACTGACCAGATAGAAACCCAATTCCCCATTGGCCGCTTCGGTCGGAAAATAAACTTCTCCAACAGGGGGTTTGAGGCCATCAATAACTATTTTGAAATGAGCGATCATTTCTTCCATCCGGGAATAGACATCAGGTTTGGAAGGGGCTCGCAAATAGGGGTTAGCAACATTGATGGGGCCATCCGGCATGTCCCGCATTGCCTGTTTGATGATCTTAAGACTTTGTTTGATTTCTTCCATCCTGACGAGGTAACGGTCAAAGTTGTCGCCAGTTTTACCCAGTGGAATATCAAAATCAATTTTATCGTAACAAAGATAAGGCTCATTTTTACGAATATCGTAATCGACCCCGCTGGCGCGTAGGCAGGGACCGGTAAACCCCCAGGATATGATACTTTCCAACGGGATGGCGCCGGTACCTTGCATCCGGTCTATAAAAATCCGGTTTTTGGTCAGCAGGTGGTCTACGTCTTCAAAAAGCGAGTCGAGTTTGGGATAAGCGACATTCAGGTCCTCATTGAATCCCGGAGGCAAATCGCACATCAGGCCGCCTATACGGATATAGTTTGAGGTCAGACGGGCACCACAAACTTTTTCCAATAAATCCCAGACGATTTCACGGGCTTCCACGAAATAAATAAAAGCGGTCAATGCTCCCAGTTCTAGGGCCGCAGCGGCAATATTGGTATAATGGTCGGATATTCGCGCAAGTTCATTGGTGACCACCCGGATGTAGCTGCAACGTTCCGTTATTTTCATGTCACAGAGTTTTTCTACAGCCAGCGCAAACCCAATATTGTTCATGATGGCAGAGCAATAATTCAATCGGTCTGTGTATGGAAATACATTCGAGTACGTTACGCTCTCGCACATTTTTTCAAAGCCACGGTGCAAATAACCGATTTCGGTTTCCAGGTTGACAACCGTTTCTCCATCGAGAGTCAGGAGAAATTTTACCGTCCCATGTGTGGCCGGATGCGAGGGGCCCATATTCAGGACCATGTGATCAGTATGTAAATTTTCTTTTAAGTCTGCCATAACGGTTTGGGGTCCCGTTACCGGGATTGAGTGATTTTAAGAATACTTCTAATAATTCAACATTTGAAGTTTTGACAATTCGCACGCCATATGTTTTTTAGGGCATGCTCATGGCCGCAGGGATTTTTTTGAGGTCCTCTTCGTTAACCCGCTTTGGAAATTTTTACGTTTATTAAACCTTCTTCACCGTTTCTCAATGTATTAACAGGAACATTTATCCAGTTTTTCGGAATATACAGCATTCCCCGGCTAGTCACCTTGGTCGTCTTGACTTTGACTTCAACTTTGCCTTCGGGGGATTCAACCACAATATTATCACCGGTGGAGATTCCCAGCCCCTTTGCGTCATCAGGATGCAACTCGGCAATACATTCCGGTCCTATATCTACCAACGCCTTTGCGTATTGGCTGTAACTTCCTATATGGAACATGTGGTTGTTTGTTTGTAGGGTGAAGGGGTAGCCCTCTGCACCGCCATTTTGTTCTGCTGAAGTGCTATTCGTATGGAATCTGGGATTCGTATTAGCCGAATCCGGTTTCCACTGCACGGATTTGTTTCCCGGGAAAACTCCCTTATAGGCTGGGGTAACGTTTTCGATTTCCTGTTGTACACTAGCAATATCCGTGTTTTGGAAGGGTTTACCCAGCGCTGATGCCAATTCAATTAATATGTCGAAATCTGGTTTTGAGAATCCCTGTGGGATCACCGCCGCCGCGACGCGCTGAACATGCCGGGACATATTGGTGTAGGTACCGTCTTTTTCCGCGAAGGTTGAGGAGGGAAGAATCAGGTCTGCCATTCCCGCGGTATCGGTCATGAAAACATCGGTGACGACCAGAAACGGCACAGTGCGTAACGCTTCTTTAACCAATTGCGGTTTGTAATAAGATTGGAGCGGATCCTCCCCTGCAATAAAGAGAAATTTTAATTTTCCATCAATGCAGTTTTGAAACAAGTCGGTATCTCCAGAGGCCGAGGAATCTTTGACTGGCTGATAGCCCGGTAAAAATTCTGGAGTACAGCCCATATCATTAACCCCTTGGGAATTGCAATGCTCTCTGGGGGGATAAATGCTCACACTACCTGTGCTGCCATGCTGGACCAAGGTGCAAAGATTAAGCAGGGCATTGAGAATCTCTTCGCCTTGGTTAGTATCAAGGATATCGTTGCCCACAATGACGAAGCGGTCTGCATCCCGTGCAAATCTTTCTGCCGCGCGAGTAAGAACGTCATCCGGCAGGCCGGTGGTTTGCTCCACCGCTTTCGCTGTATAGGGGGCTAAAGATTGCACCCAATCATTATAGTTGGGGATGCTGGACTGTATTTGCCCGACATCAACCAATTTGGTGTCTATCATGATGCGTGACAACCGGGATGCAACGGCTAAGTCGGAACCATGTTTATAAGTCATCCGGACATCGACTTTTGCTCTGCTGTCAAAAACCACTTTTCTCGGATTTGCGATCAATAAGTCGGTATCGGAGAAGATGGTCCCGAACCGGATAGAATTTCCCCCCACAGGGTACTCGGAGGGCAGGTCGGAGTTAAAAATCAGTACCACATCGGCTTCCTGCAATTTGGTAATAGGTTGAGAGGTAATACCGTTTTCAAAGCAGTTCAGCATGAACGAATTAAGGTATGGGGCTCTTAAATTAGCTAGATTGGTAACATGATTGGAGCCTAGGAGACTGCGGAACAGTTTCTGAAACAAAAAACTTTCCTCATTCGTCAGCTTTTCGGAACCTATTCCGGCGAGGCTGTCAGGTCCACTGCGGTTCACCGTTGTTTGCATACGGTCTGCAATGGTTTCCAGGGCTTCTTCCCAAGTCACTTCTTTGTAGGCTCCTCCTACATTCATAAGAGGGGATTCAATGCGTTGATCGTTATGAATGATACCGTGTCCCAAACGCCCTTTGGCGCAGAGATTACCTTCATTGATGCCGACATCGTACCCTTCGTCTGCCTCAATGCGGATGACTTGCCCTTTTTTGCTTTCCAGCATGAAAGTACAGCCCCAGGAACAGTAGTTGCAGGTCGTGTGGGTATTGGTAAACAAGGCCGCTAAACCTCTTGCACCGGAGGTCATATCCATCAAGGCGCCTGTTGGGCAAACCGTGATACATTGTCCGCAGAATTCGCAATCGAGCGGCTCGCCATTGGCTGTACCTATGCTTACGCTCATTCCGCGTTTATGAAAGTCCAAGGCCTGAACTCCCTGAATTTCATCACAGGCGCGAACACACAGCCCGCACATGATGCATCGGTTCAGGTAAAACTCGATAATAGGATTGGTTTTAATGCTGGGTTCGTTACGCCTCTGGATCTCAAACCGCCCATCGAACATTTGCAACAAATCCGTGTTGTCCTGCAAGGGGCAAATCCCTGATTTGTCACATATTGGGCAGTCCAGAGGATGCTCGCCCAATAGCATCTCAAGGCACGCTTTAT
>SCKS01000088.1 GCA_004124465.1 Fidelibacterota bacterium | reverse complement strand
CATAAGCCTTCGCCACACCGATAATGCGCCGTTGCCCATTAAAGCCGATGCCCGTCCCCACATTGATCTGTCCGGCAACCGTGTTGGAGCTTGTGGTGTGGGGATAGAGACCATGATCGAGATCAAGAGAAACCCCCTGTGCTCCCTCCAACAGGAATGATTTTCCTTCACAGTAAGCCGTATAGAGATCCACCTGTGTGTCACATATATATTTTTTTAACGTCTCTCCATAGCTTAGATAGTCGGTGTAAATATCCTCTAGAGCGAGATCAAATGTTGCTTCGAAAGCTTGCGTCACTACTTTTTTGTTAAACTGATAGGCTCTTTGGAGTTTTTCTTCAAAAATGGCCGGCTCCAAAAGATCCCCCATGCGGATTCCATGACGATAGGCCTTATCCGCATAAACAGGAGCGATCCCGCGCTTTGTACTGCCTGCTGCCAGATCACCTTGATGGCCGGAGAGGCATTCGTCCATAACAATGTGATACGGCATGATAACATGGGCCCTGTCACTCACCTTCAGGTTTGGTTCCACACCCCGTTCTTTTAATGATTCAATCTCTTCTATGAGGCCTTTAGGATTGATCACCACACCATTGCCGATGACTGATACTGGGTGAGGGTAAAGAACGCCCGAAGGGATGTGGTGTAGCTTGTACACTTCACTTTCAACGATGACTGTATGTCCTGCATTATTCCCTCCTTGGAACCGGACCACATAGTCACAATCTCCGGCGAAATAATCGGTGATTTTCCCTTTCCCTTCATCGCCCCACTGGGCACCAACGACGACAGTTAAAGAGGTAGAATGACTTTTCTCAGTCATTTAATGACAAGGTGGACGGATTGATAGGTGAAAAAAGTGGGGAAGATGAGGTGGTGTTAGAATTTATTCCGCTCATTGCGGTACAACCGGCCCGCATCCGGTCTGTGAAAAAAGAAAAATCCTGCTACCATCATTTTGGTAATAAAAAACCGTTCAACATTTCTCCTAAAGGAAAGACCAAGTTTACGGCGGTGGCCGAAAAAGAAAAATGTGAAAGTCCTACTGAAAATAAAAAAGACTGGTTATCCAGCCTTTTTTATTCATTCTATAGAGTTTGAACTATAGCTTATCACCAGCATCAACTGGAGCTTCTTCCCAAGAATACTCCCGATCCAATGCATACTTCTCAAACCAGTCCAGTTCTATATTCACTTTATACAGTTCGTGCCTCAACTCTCGCCAGCCGTGAGGTTCCCGAGGTGCAACATAAAGATGAGTAGGAACTCCGTTGGATTTGAGAGCCCTGTAAAGTTCCACAGATTGCGGCATTGGGACACGAACGTCATTTTCACCTACAAGAACTAGTGTAGGCGTTGTCACTTTCGAGATATCTTTCAACGGGGAGTGGTCCCAGTAGGCATCTATGGGTGCATCTTTTTGCCAGGGGGTGCCACCAAACCATGGTGTCCGATATATGCGAACATCGCTCTGGGCATACATGGAGATCCAGTTCACAGCACCAGCACCTGATGAAGCGGCTTTGAAGCGGTTTGTGTGTGTAATAATCTTATTTGTCATGTGACCACCACCGCTCCATCCCATCTTGACCATTCGGTCGCCGTCAGCGAGACCTTTATTGATCAGGTGATCCACCCCTGTCATCACATCCAGATGAGACTGCCGGTAGTAGTGACCAACCATATCTCTGAGATAGTCGTCTCCATAACCAGTGCTACCTCTGTAGTTAGGCTTGAATACCATCCATCCTCTTGAAGTAAGAACTTGAACATATCTGCTCCAACTCCCGAAGCTGAACTTGTCTGAAGCTGCTGGACCACCATGTGTTTGGACACACAGTGGATAGGTTTTTCCTTTTTCGTAATCGAGAGGATAGTAGAGCAAACCTTCCACTGTGGTACCGTCTGCCCCTTTCCACTGGATAGCTTCTTGTTTCGGCAAGCGAAATTCATTGTTTAGATAATCATAAACTTTAGTGACTTTTTTCGGAGAGGCACGGCGTTTGTTCTCAAGGGTATAAATATCACCGGCGTTAGTTTGTTCACCGATGCCGAACACAAAACGGTCAAGTCTTGGATAATATCTGAAGTTTCTGAGAGCATGATCGCCTTTGGTTAGCTGAGCGAGTTTTTCTCCTTTTACCGTAACCGAGAACAGCTCAGTTCTGACTCCTGTATTGGCAGTGAAGTAGATACTTTTCCCGTCTTTAGACCATGTGGTACTACCAACTTCATGGGGCATCTTTTTTAGTAACAGTTTGTGTTTGCCACCTTTTGCTGGAGCGAGGAAGATGTTGTCGTTATAATAGAACTCAAACTCCTCGTTGGAAAAACTGGTAAACAGAATTGTGATGTTATCTGGTGACAGCTGAGCACCTTGCTCAGATACATTGTTATTTGTGATCTGAATTGCATCTGTTCCGTCTGCATTCATTATCCACACTTCATTATGTTCAGCCGAACCGTACAACGGATTGGGCCCCCGATGATGAGCAAACTTTGTCCCATCCCTGGAAAGTTTGTAATTCGTGATGGAAAAATCACCCTCCGTGATTCGACTGCTTTCTTTACTATCGACGGATATTTTCCAGAGGTGTCTCTGTTGATAATTTTCATCAAAAGCAAAAACATCATCTTTAGCCTTTTCTCGCTCCTTGTCTTCGTCACTTTTAGCATCGTTAGCCAGGAAATAGATGAATTTGCTATCGGGCGACCATTGAATATTTGAAACACCTGTCTCGTGCTCCGTTAGTGGCTCAGCTTCACCACCGTGATTACTGATGATAAAGATTTGATTATTAGCATCATCTGATTCACCCTTTTCTGTTTCGCCCCTTTCTGTAATGAAGGCGATGAGAGAACCATTAGGTGACCATCTGGGGGAACTTTCACCGTTTTCACCATTTGTCATCTTAATTGGGTTTGAGCCATCACTGTTGATTCGCCAGATGTGGCGGATCCGCTCATTTTTCCCCCAGTTGGGCTCTGAAAGTGTGTAAAGTAATTGACCTCCATCAGGGGACAGTCGTGGATCGCCCAAAGAAGGAACATTAATTAGATCAACGATTGTCATAGCTCGTTTGGTTTCTGAACTGGCCAAAGAGACCATCGATATAAGTATGAAACATGTGATTCGATTAATTTGTTTTAACATTTTTTACCTCAATTTTTCTTTCACTTGTACTATGCTGAGAATGTAGTGACAGAGTCAGCAAGCCAAAAGCGTTGCTAGTCACGCCGTACGCTTCTTTTCCCTGAAAATGCCCATTACACCCAGAACGACCAGGAGCGTCCCGCCTATTGTAAATCGTGTAATGGGTTCATCCAAAATAAACCACCCTAAAATAATAGCAATTACCGGATTGACATAGGCGTAGGTCATGACGATCCCCGTCGGAAGCAGCCTTAATGCTTTTACATAAGATGTGAATGCGATCACCGAACCAAAGATTACTAAGTAACCCCAGGCTGTCCAGGCTTCATTTGTGGGGGAAGGCAAAGGTTCATGAGTAAGGATGGCAAACAATGTAAGTCCAAAAGCTCCGCTCATCTGTTGCCAGGCAGAACTAACCTCAGGTGTCATCCCTGTCTTATTTCTACTTTGAATAATTGAACCCAATCCCCAACTGACACAGGCGATTATGAGTATGCCCGCAACCCACAGATCGCCAAGGTTTCCACTTGTAAGTGCCGGGCCATTTAGAACTGCCACGCCTCCAATTCCAATAAACAAGAATCCCAGTAAAGTGATAGAAGGCTTGCGGCGATCAAGAAGTGATTCCATAATAGCCACCAAGAGAGGCGTAGCGCCAATTATAACAGCGGTATATGCTGAATGGACCCTTGTTTCTGCAATTGCCACAAAACCATGTCCACCCAACCACAAAAGCAAACCTGATGCAACGACTACGGCCAATTCCTTCCCTTTCGGGATTATTCTACCCTTACGGAAAAGAGCAACCAGCGCGAAAAGAATAAGACTCCCAACAAATACACGCGTGGCGGACATAGTAAGAGGCGGGAATCCTGCCCCTTCACGCACAGCCATCCGGATGGCAAGGTAGGTACTGCCCCAGGCAATGTAGATTACTCCTAAATGAAAAAGACCACGAAGGCTCACAGCTTAAATGAGTTGCCTTTAATAGAGGGAAAAAAGTGACCGATTATTTTGTGTAGAGTTCCACAGAGATTGCCGCTCCTGATATGACTGAACTCAGCGTTTTTGGATCCCCTTCTA
Organism: Fidelibacterota bacterium; assembly: GCA_004124465.1. Lineage (GTDB taxonomy): Bacteria > Fidelibacterota > Marinisomatia > Marinisomatales > S15-B10 > UBA2125. Next base: position 1,422 of record SCKS01000088.1, on the reverse strand, counting down.
CTTTTCCCAAAACATTACACGCTGTTACCAGTCGGCATTCGTTTCCCTCTGAGATAGGTGTAGGGCCAAAAGGGATGGCTAAAGCGCTTCCTTCAGTCCAGAAACAGACAGTGCCGGGATCCACCACTTGCTGAGCGTCCTTTTCCAAATCAGTTGATAGTTCCACAGAGAAGTAGATCTCATCCCCCCAAGTGTTGGCAGACGATTTAAAGGGAAGAGCATCTAATAAAGCCCGCGAGGTAGGAGTGTCTTCAAGAGTGGCGGCGATTTCTCCTTGTGGCCACTGAATCCAAATTTGCATTGTTATGCCTTCGTTACTGGTTGACGTAAAACAGTTTTCAGTTTTTCCGGTTTCGATCTTCGTGGATCACTAAGATAAATTTCATGGTGTTTCATGTGGAGCTGATAGCCGTTCTCATCAATGAACTTGTGCATTTGTGCAATTGTGGGGCCTTCGTCATCATAAGGCCCGATGTGCAAGATTTGAACTGAGGGACCTTCATGGTAGGACTCAAATCGTATCTTGTCTAGTGCCAACGGATTTTTCTTTTCCCTGAGTTGTTTTGTGGCCGCATTCACATGTTTGGCGGTGACATGATCTGGTTGCATGATCATCATTTTCCATTGCCATTCGTCTTTTCTATCCGAGGAAAACGCTGTCATATCTTTTGCCCACCAAAGCCCTTCCAGTGGCATGACCGTATAATCCAGACCGACGCCTTTTTTTACATCAAACTTTACCGTGAATGAGAGGCCGTACAGTGCTTCAATGGCCTGCTGGTAGCTTTCTGCGGCGGGTCCACCCTCCCCATCCACCATGAGGTAATTCATGGGAGGGACCTCCACTATGACGATTTTTTTTGAGGATGGACCGTAGAGGTGTTTTAATTTTTTCTTATAATCAACTTTTTTCATCCGCTATTTCGACGTATCTCCCAATTCATCTTTATACGCATCTTTCAGAGCATCGAGATAGTCTTGGAATAGTCCCGCCATGGTTTTGTGCTCCATATGCACAGTTTTTTTGAAATCGTCATCTGTCAAATAGTGATAGAGGATCGCTGCCATTACTTTAGCGTCCAGCAAGAAACCGGTGTGACCCACCTCTTTCATGGAATCGAGCCAACGCTCATAGGAGTGTCCTGGTGCTGACGAACTATAAACACTGACGCTAACGCCGGGGATTTTTCTCGTGACGAAACCGGTCTCTTCGTAACCGGCTGGTCGCTGCGGTTCGGGATTAATCTCAGGAGCATTCAGTTTTTCAGCATAGGCAAAAGCCAGCTCTTCCAAAGAACCAACTGTAATTCCGTCTCTGTATTCACCATATCTATCGATAGTCACTTTTGTGCCTGTAGCCAGCGCGGCGGCACGGGCGGCATTGGCAATCATGGCATCTATATGAGCAAGGTAAACTTCATC
>SCKS01000087.1 GCA_004124465.1 Fidelibacterota bacterium | reverse complement strand
ACAAGGACATTGACCGCGGCATGCTCAACCTCTGCCGATGCGGTACCTATACACGAGTGCGTAAGGCAATTCACCGTGCAGCTGAAATGATGACGGAGGCCTAATGTCAAAAACAATAATGAATCGAAGAACTTTTCTTAAGGTTTCAACGCTAGCTGGAAGCAGTTTGCTCGTGGGATGTAGTTTTTCATCACCAAAACTTGTAAGTACTAAAGAAGCTAGTGAAAGTGAGTTAGGTCTCTGGGTACGAATTGGCAAAGATAACTCTATAACATTGATACTTCCATCCGCCGAAATGGGGCAACATGCTCATACTGGTCAAGCAATGATTGTTGCTGAAGAATTAGAAGCAAATTGGGAATAAATTAATGTAGTTACTGCTCCGATAAATTCTGAATATGTAAACCCAGAACTTTTTAATAAACAAAGAACTGATGGAAGTACAAGTATTAGTGCTTTTTGGGATAAACTTCGCTACGTTGGTGCAAGCACAAGAATGATGCTTACCCAAGCTGCAGCAAATGAATGGGGTGTATCAGTAGAGGAATGCAAAGCAGAAAATAGTACTATATTCCACAAAAATAGTTCAAAGAAGTTAAGTTTTGGTGAACTTGCCCTTTCAGCAGCTAAAATAAGCCCACCAGACGATCCGATACTAAAAAAACCTAATCAATATAAGTTTATAGGTAAATCAGTACCTAAAATTCATACACCATCAAAATCTAATGGTAAAGCAATTTTCGGCTATGATGTTAGAAGGCCTGGAATGCTTTTTGCGGCTGTCAAACAATCTCCAGTTTTTGGTGGGCAGGTAAGTTCTTATAATGAAAATGCAGCCAAAAATATAACCGGATTTGATTCAGTTATTCCTATTCCAAATGGAATAGCAGTTGTTGCTGACTCAACATGGAGAGCAAAAAAATGTTTAGAAGTTCTGAATCCCCAATTTGAAGGAGGTGATACCAAAGGGCTTGATAGTAAAAAAATCAGAAATGTTTTGATATCCAAGTTAGATGATTTGGGGAAATCAGAAATAAACGCTGAAAAGGTTTTAGACGTTGAATATGAAGTCCCATATCTTCATCACGCAACAATGGAACCGATGAATTGCACAGCACATGTCACTAACAATTCTTGTGAAATTTGGGTCCCCACTCAATTCCAGTCTAACACTCTAGAGAAAGCAATGGATTTTACTGGTTTCTCAGAAGATCAAATAAAAATTCATACTACGTTATTAGGAGGGGCTTTTGGACGCCGTCTTGAAACTGATTTTGTTATTCAAGCATTAACTGTTTCAAAAGCATTAAAAAAACCTGTTCAGGTTGTTTGGAGTCGGGAAGAAGACACAAAACATGGATTTTATAGACCAACAAGTATAAGGCGTTTTCAGGTGGGAATTAAAGGTGATGGGAAACCTTTCCAATGGGAAAGCCAGGTATCACAACCAAATTTACTTGCCCAATTTGTGCCTTCATTAGGTTGGTTGAATTTTGATCCAATGACAATACCAGCTGCAGTACATGACTATCCAATAGTACCAAAACATTTTTATGAAATTGATGAAGTAAATGTAACTCATTCCCCTGTAATTTTTGGTGTCCCCATCGGACCATGGAGAGCCCCTCCAAATAGTATAAATGTTTTTTATACTGAAAGTGTTATGGATGAACTTTCGTATTTAGCAGGAATAGATCCTTTGAAATATAGATTAAAGTTTCTAGAAAGAAGCCCAAAACATAGAAAGGTTTTAGAATTGGTCGCTAAGCAATCTGACTGGGGCAGTGAACTTGACGAAGGTCAAGGTCGTGGTATAGGTATAAATGAGTGGTTCCCGATTAACGAAACAAAAACTATTGTTGGAATGGTTGCAAAAGTTTCTGTATCTAAGAGGGGGAAACTAAAAGTTAAACAAGTAGATTGTGTTGTAGATTGTGGAATCGCGGTGAATCCAGATAGTGTTAAGGCACAAATAGAAGGTGGAGTTATTATGGGATTATCTGCGGCTCTTTACGAAAAAATTACCATTAAAGAGGGCAAGGTTTCTCAGGGAAATTTCGATGATTACCGTATCGCAAAAATGAGAGATAGCCCAGAAATAAATGTAAGTATTGTTGAAAGTTTGGAAAAACCTACTGGTACCGGAGAGCCAGGGAGCTCTCCAATAGTGCCTGCCATTACCAACGCGATCTTCGCCGCCACAGGCAAACGTATTCGCAGACTTCCCATAGGTAAACAGAAACTGGTTTGAAACAATAAAATAACAAGAAAATTTAAAAATAATCTGAATATATTGAGTAAGAGGTATAGTGGCTAAACAAAATTTGACCAGGAGAACATTCTTAAAAGTCTCAACTATTGCGGGGACTGGTATGTTGGTGGGCTGTACATTTCAGTCCAATCCTAACATCAGCGCACCAACTGCAACTTCTGAGGATTTGGGACTGTTCATCCGTATCGCAAAGGACAATAGCATCACCATCATCAGCCCCACTTCAGAAATGGGGCAGGGAACCCATACTGCTCACGCCATGATCATTGCCGATGAGCTTGACGCGGACTGGAAGAAGATCAAAGTGGTTTCCGCTCCTGTCAGTTCTGAATACGAGACAGATTCATTTGGGCAGTATACGGGTGGCAATCGTGGAATCAGGCTGTGGTGGGACCGGCTTGCCGAAATTGGAGCAGGAACCCGTGAGCTTCTTGTTGAGGCAGGTGCACAAAAAATGGAGGTTTCAGTCAAAGAATGTGAGGCCCAAAACGGATATGTTGTACATCGTCCAAGCGGACGCAAGCTAAGCTACGGACAGCTTACCGAAGCCGCTTCCGAACTGGAACCACCCTCAAGCCCGAAGCTGAAATCCAGGGGGCAGTATCGTTTTGTTGGAAAAGCAATCCCCCGACTGGATATTCCTGCAAAGGTCAACGGAAGCGCAGTTTATGGAACAGATGTCCGCCTTCCAGGAATGCTTTATGCGGCGATCAGCCAGTCCCCTGTTTTCGGAGGAGAGGTCAAGGCATACGATAAGGCCGCTGCTATGGCTGTGAAAGGAGTGGAGGCGGTCGTGCCTATTCCACACGGAATGTCCGTTGTCGCGGATTCAACCTGGCATGCACAAAAGGGGCTGGAAGCCTTGGAGGTGAAGTTTGAGGGAGGAAAGACTGTCGGCCTAGGCCGTGAAGAGCTAGACCACAGCTTCAAGACCTCTTTGGAGAAAATGGGGAAGGCTGAACTGCACGGAAAAAAGGTGCTTGATATGGAATATGAAATCCAGTTTTTAAGTCATGCCGCCCTGGAACCCATAAATTGCACAGCTTTTGTCACCGACCATTCCTGTGAAGTCTGGGGTCCATTTCAGTTTCAGACCAGAGCCTTGAACAAAATCGAGGACATGACGGGATTATCTGAAGATCAGATCAAGGTCCACACAACTTATGTAGGTGGAGGTTTTGGGGGACGGTTTAGAATGTGGGGAGAAGATTTTGTGGAACAGGCCGTAATGCTCTCCAAGGAGTCAGGAAAACCTGTTCAAGTCATGTGGTCCCGTGAAGAGGACATCCAGCACGACTATTACCACCCTGCCAGCAGAAGCCGCTTCCAGATAAGCCTTGGGGATGACGGCCTGCCGTCACAGTGGGAAAACCAGCAAGCTGCAGGATCGCAATGGGTTCAGAATGATAAATTATTTCAAATTCTTGACTTAAACCCTATGGCTTACTCGAGTAGCCAGCATTCGGGGTTGACAAGTGCGATGGCTTCGGCTTTTGCTCCGAAGTTCAAGCCCCACTATGACATTGAAGGAGTCGATTTTGAGCAAACAGTTGTTGACTTGGAGATTCCTTTGGGGTGGTGGCGTTCCTTTATGTTTCAGAATACTTTTTTTCTTGAGAGTGCGATGGATGAATCTGCCCACCTTGCGGGAGCCGATCCCTTTGAGTATAGAATTAAATTGCTGAGGAACAGCCCAAGGTTTAAAAAAGCTTTGGAGCTTGTGGCAGAAGATGCGAACTGGGGCAGTCCGCTTGCGGAAGGACACGGCAGGGGCATTGCAATTTGCAACTTTTCAGGAAGTGTATGTGCGGAAGTCGCGGAAGTTTCTGTGAATAAGCGGGGCAAGCTTGTGGTGCATCGAGTAGATTGCGTCATTGATGTTGGTAAGTACGTGAACCCGGACACTTTGAAAGCTCAGGTCGAAGGCTGTGTCGTCACAGGAATCTCAGTTGCAACCAGCGAGGAAATCACCTTTAAGGACGGGAGAGTTGAACAGACCAACTATGACGATTACAAGATTGCCCGGATGCGGAATGCTCCAGAAATCCATGTCCGGGTCATTGACAGCGAACAAGGACCGTTTGGTGCGGATGCCGGATTGCCTCCAACGCCTCCTGCGATAACAAATGCCATCTTCGCCGCCACAGGAAAACGTATCCGGCGGTTGCCGATTGGGCGGCAGAAACTGGTGTGATAAACAGGGAGGCCACATTGGTAAGTCCCAGGCAGTTTTTCAGGACGTGTGGGATTTCAAGCAAGATTGGAAGTCGTACGGAATATTAATATTTTCGTTTCACTTAAATTTGTCAAGTTTCTTCTCCCATTCCGGCATTTCAATCTGTGGAGGCGCCTTTTCATCTCTTTCATTGTGATCAGGCAGAGCAGCAGCTGTCATTCCCTGAATTTTGTCCTGTGCAGATCCTTCGACGAATTGCCCTCCAGTTTTACTGGAAGATCCCTTCATCTGTCCTCCTTGTTTAGAGGAAAACATCCTCCTGAGAAGTTCGGTTTCCAGTGTCATATTCTGACTGGCAGCTGCATTCTGTTCGACCATCAAAGAATTTTCCTGGGTTAGCTTATCCATGTCTGCAATTGCCTGATTGACCTGACTGATGCCGCTGGCATGCTCCGTTGATGCCACTTCGATGTTTTCCATCATTTCAGAAAAATTGATGACGGCTTTAAGTATTTCTTCCATACTTTCATTACTTTTGTCTTTAAGAGTCTTCAGCATTTCTTCAGTTTCTTGCTGCATGCTGTTTAATGCCAGGTCGCTTCCATCGACAAACTCCCTTCCGTTTTTGATACTTTGCATTTCCAATTCTATGAGTTTCCCGATTTCAGACGATGCTTTGGAAGAACGGTGGGCGAGCTTGCGGACTTCAGTAGCAACCACCGCAAAACCTTTGCCGTGCTCACCGGCTCGTGCTGCTTCCACAGAAGCATTGAGGGCCAGCAGGTTAGTCTGAAAGGCAATATCGTTGATAAGGTTGATGATGCCAGAGATTTTAACGGAATTCTCTGAAATAGCAGCCATAGCCTCAACCACTTGAGTGTTGGCGGTTTGAAGTTTGGATAGTGAACGCTCGTTGGTTTCAATGGTCCGTATTACGGTTTCCTGCAGTTCATTGCGACCGGAATCAACCGTTTCACGGGCGGAGCGAACCAGTGTTGATGCATTCTTGGCATCGTTTGCATTGCTGTACACGATGCTCGACATCTGTTCCATCGACGCTGCAGTCTCCACCAGAGAAGTACTCTGTCTCTGTGTTCGTGATGCAAGTTTACGATTAGCATCTGCAATCTCCCTAGATTCGTGGTCAATCATCATCACCATATCACCCACCGGTCGTGTAATGAAGTGATGGAGAATGAATATAATAACAATGCCGCCGATAAATAGAAATGCAATGGTAAAGGAAATCGCAGTGCGGATCAGTTCCAAGCGGAGTTCAGTCAAC
>SCKS01000086.1 GCA_004124465.1 Fidelibacterota bacterium | reverse complement strand
TCCCATGATGACCCGCACCTTTCTCGGTAACAGCAAAAACAAAGGCAATATTGGAGGTTATACCATTGCTGACCCAATTCTTGGTGCCGTTAATAATGTATTGATCTCCACTCTTTTCTGCGTGTGTGAGCAGATTAGATGCATCAGATCCGGCTTGGGGCTCGCTGAGGGAAAAGGCGCCGAGCCATTCACCAGTGGCAAGTTTACGAAGATATTTTTCCTTCTGATCATCTGTACCGTATTTGTACAGAAGTGCACAGACAAGCGAATTGTTCACAGAAACGGGGACAGCGGCGGAGGCGTCCATTTTTGCAATTTCCTCCAGAGCCAGAGAATAACTCACTGTATCAAAGCCTGACCCGCCCCACTCTTCCGGCACCATCATCCCCATAAACCCCATTTCACCCAGCATTTTGATCTGCTCGGCAGGGAACTCCATTTTCTCATCCCGCTCGGCAACACCCGGTGCTAACTGTTCCGCAGCAAATTCCCGGGCTGTTTTCTGTACAAGAAGTTGTTCTTCAGAGTAGTTGAAATCCATTTCAGAGAGCCTCTACAATAAGGGCCGATGCTTCACCACCGCCGATACAGATAGCCGCCAAACCCCGCTTCGCGCCCCTCGTTTTCATGGCGTGGAGAAGTGTCACTAATATTCGTGCGCCACTGGCACCAATAGGGTGGCCCAGCGCCACTGCACCACCGTTTACATTTACAACATCGTGGCTGATGTCAAGTTCCTTCATGGCTGCCATGGCGACATTTGAAAACGCTTCATTGATCTCAAAAAGATCAATATCACTCATCTCCAGACCCGCCTTTTTCAACACCTTTTGAATAGCGCCAACGGGTGCTGTTGTGAACCACTCCGGCTCCTGGGCCACAGAGGCCTGTGCCAGGATTCGTGCCACCGGTTTGACCTTCAGTTCAGCACTCTTATTCTCATCCAGCACTACCAAGGCAGCCGCACCGTCATTGATTTTTGAAGCGTTGGCAGCAGTGACGGTCCCTTCTTTCCCAAATGCCGGTTTGAGCTTTGTCATTTTTTCAAAATCGGCTTTACCGGGCTCATCATCCACCGAAACTTCGGAAACATTCCCACGCCGGTCTTTCACCTCCACCGACACAATCTCGTCAGCAAACTTCCCCTCGGACTGGGCCCTTTGTGCCCGGGTGTAAGATTCTTTAGTAAAAGCATCCTGCTCCTCCCGGGAGAAGCTGTATTTTTCAGCACACATGTCGGCACAATTGCCCATGTGCCTGTCGTTGTAGACATCCCACAGGCCGTCTATAATCATGGAGTCTACAATATCAGCGTGCCCGAGACGATAGCCGTCCCGCGCTTTCGGCAAAAGATAAGGTGCTTGCGTCATGGATTCCATACCGCCGGCCACGATGACACTGGCATCTCCCGTCTGTATTGCCTGTGACGCCAGCATTACAGCCTTCAACCCCGAACCACACATCTTATTAATGGTGAGGCACTCGACTGAATCAGGAAGTCCGGCGTAGATGGCGGCCTGGCGAGCGGGCGCCTGGCCAAGGCCTGCCTGGAGGACATTCCCCATAATCACTTCATCCACGCTGTTTGGCAACACATCGGCTGCATTAAGAGCACTTCGGATGGCAATGGCGCCCAGATGCTGAGCGGAAACAGTTGAGAGACTCCCTTGAAAGGCGCCGATGGGTGTCCGCTTAGGCCCGGCAAGCACAACCGACTCACTACCCCCCACTGTCATTATAAATTGTAAGCTTTGATGATATCCTTTACCAATCTGTGCCGCACCACGTCCGACTCATCCAGATAAACAAAGCCGATGCCATCGATCTTTTTCAGGATTTGTTCCGCCTGAAGCAACCCAGAATCGTTTTTATCAGGAATATCCATTTGTGTCTTATCGCCCGTAATTATGGCTCTGGAGTTCGGCCCCAACCGAGTGAGGAACATTTTCATTTGCATGGCTGAGCAATTCTGCGCTTCATCCAATATAACAAAGGCATTGTCCAGCGTCCGGCCCCTCATATAAGCCAGCGGAATAACCTCTACTGTTCTCTTGGACAGGAGTGATTTCAAATTGACCGCTGGCATGAGTTCATTAAGGGCGTCATAAAGAGGAGTCAGATATGGATCGATCTTTTCCTTAAGATCGCCGGGTAGAAAACCGAGCCTTTCCCCTGCTTCAACTGCAGGCCGTGAAAGGATGATCCGCTTCACCCGGCGGTTCTTGTAAGCCGCCACTGCAAAAGCCACTGCAAGAAAGGTTTTTCCCGTGCCGGCTGGGCCTATGGCGAAAACCATGTCATCTTTTTGTACAGCTTCGTAGAACTGTTTTTGTCCATCTGACCTGGGTGTAACGGCTCCTTGCCGGGTATGTAAAATGACAGGTTCATCTGATAGGGATTCGACGTGCTCTCCATTGGAAATTAGGGCAACCAGCGACCGGACATCACCAGCCGTAACCTGATTTTTCCTGCTGTATGTTTTCATCATTTCCGAGATGGTTTCAGACGCCTGCGCAATCACAGACTTCTTCCCTTCAAGAGTAATGTCTGAGCCCCGCAAAACAATCTGGCACGGAAATGATTCTTCGAGAATCTTTAGATTCTCATCAGCCACACCCGCAATGCTGATGGGGTCTATTTCCTGTAGGTCAATTTTTTTCTTCATTACAATGAAAAGAGCCTCCGAAGAGGCTCCTTTGGCAAACTAATTTTGTTCGATAATAAGTCGAACAGTTTCTAACTCAAACCAATTTAAAATTAACTTAAAAAGCACGGATAAAAGTACAAACCGACCTTATCTCAGACAAGGTGATTGGGGCGCTTTTATCTTTTCTTTGCCGGCTTTTTGCATTTATTTCCCACCGGATCATTGGTTAAAATAATATTTGATAGAAGTAGTTTGCTTAGCTAACACAATCCTAACAATCCTATCAAACTCTTGGGATGAATTACAACTGTTTCTAAGTTTCGCAGCTATATAAGCTTCGATTGATTCAATAAACTTGGGAGGTCACAATATTTACTTAAGAACCATCCAGATTTTCTCTGGCTGATTCTCCTGGATAGATCATGGAGTTTTATGTTTTTATAATTGCCGTTCTGTTCATTGCGGCCATCTCAGACCTCATTGTCGGTGTCTCTAATGATGCGGTAAACTTTTTAACCTCTGCTATTGGATCCAAGGCCGGTTCCCGGAAAACCATTATGATCACTGCAAGCCTAGGGGTCCTGGCTGGTACCACATTTTCTTCGGGGATTATGGAAGTTGCCCGGAAAGGAATATTTAATCCCGAGTTTTATGTTTTCCATGAAGTCATGATCATCTTTTTGGCAGTGATGATCACAGATGTTATTCTTTTAGATCTTTACAATACTTTCAGTCTTCCGACCTCCACCTCAGTTTCCATTGTTTTTGAAATTCTAGGGGGAGCGGTAGCCATTGCGCTTCTTAAGATTGGTTCGGATCCCAATAATAGTGCCGGTCTTGTCGATTATATCAACACAGCGAATATGGTCAGGATCATTTCCAGTATTGGGTTATCTATTCTGTTTGCTTTCATCTTTGGCTACCTGATCATGTTCGTTACGCGGCTGATCTTTTCGTTTGATTATGAAAAATCATTCTCCCGTTATGGCCCCATTTTCGCTGGAGTGGCCATGTCCAGTATTATTTACGTCATTCTGGTGAAAGGCCTTAAAGGTAGCAGTTTTATGACACCTGACTTGGCTGATACTATCAAGACCAATTTGAACAATATCCTGATATATATTTTTTTCGGTTCCACTTTTTTGTGGTACATCATCGCCTCGTTCACAAAAATCAACATTTTACGCATCATTGTGCTCATTGGCACTTTTGCCCTGGCACTGGCATTTGCTGCCAATGATCTTGTGAACTTTATCGGAGCACCCATGGGAGCCCTGGAAAGTTTTCGGCTGGCACGTCTCGGATCCTTTGATATGGCAATGGAAGGCTTGAATAATCCTGTACAAGCAAATACCCTGATTCTCCTCGTAGCCGGTCTCATTATGGTCATAACACTATGGCTATCACGGAAAGCAAGAGGTGTCACTCGAACAACAGTGGACCTTAGTAGACAGGATTCAGGCTTTGAGCGGTTTGAATCTACTCTACTTGCCAGGAGTCTTGTAAAATTTGGTTTAAGGATAGGCCAGACCGTAGCCAACTTGACCCCGCCCAATTTAGTTAGAGCTGTCCGTAAGCAAATGGATGTAAAACAGGCACCTACCTATGAAAATCTCAAAGAGAAGCCCTCATTCGATCTCCTCAGAGCATCTGTGAATCTGTTTGTAGCAAGTGCACTGGTTTCCATTGGTACATCACTTAAGCTTCCTCTTTCAACCACTTTTGTCACTTTTTCCGTTGCCATGGCTACATCTTTGGCTGACAGGGCCTGGGGGAGAGAAAGCGCTGTTTATAGAGTTGCTGGTGTTCTTACAGTCATCGGTGGCTGGATCGGCACCGCTATACTGGCTTTCACTGCCTGTTTTGTTTGTACTTGGTTAATCTATTTTGTGGAAACACCGGCCATAATCATCCTAATAATCGGTGCGGGTTATTATTATGTTAAATCCAATAGACACCATAGCAAGCGAGAAGATGAACTCTACGCCGAAATGGAAAGTAGAGCAGACCTGGAAAAATCACTGTCTCCTGAAGAACTCTTGAAAAATGACACATTAAATTTTATTAATTCAGCCCAAGAGGTTGTTGTCAGTGCCATCGAAGGATTGGCATCCAACAAAATTAAGCGGTTGAAAAAGGCCAGAAAACAGCTAAAAACTGTTCGAAAACATTCGTTTAGGATTATGAATCATCTCATGACGAACGAAGACGAAAGCCTCATTCGTGACCATGCACAGCACATGGGTTATCTGAATATGAGTATGGATAACCTGGAAAAAATTATAAGTGACGCCCATGAATATCTCAACAACAACCATCATCCATTTTCAAGGGAAGAAATTGAGGATTTTCAGAGTTTGAGTCAGCACGTCAGTGAAGTGACCGGTATTATAACCGATCAGGATGCCATCTATGATGAAAATGATATAGATATCCCCTACCAAACCATGGAAGAGGCAGTTACCAAAATGAGGAAAAAAGAGCTTAAACGAGTCAAATCTAAATCAATTGGTGTAAAAACCGGGATGATTTTCCTCGGTACGGTAACCAAGACAAAGTTTTTCCTTGATCACTTGAAACAATTCTCAATCTGGCAGGAGTTTAAGCGCCTGGAATATTAAACTGTGCTTCAGGTAGCCACTTTGTAGAGAGGTTACAACAACCTCTTAGAAATTTTCACCTTGCGCGTTTAAGATACCGTTCAGAGAAAAAGTCTTCTTCAATACCCGTGTCGTACTGAACATCGGATATTTCCAGTGTGGTTTTGTGCGGCTTTTGGATATTCTCCATCACCATCTTCAGAATCGTCCAGTAATCACCATCTTTTCTGACTTCAGGAATAGTCATCATCTTCAGGAGTTTATCTTTTCTGTCAAAGAATTCCACTTTTCGAAGAATGCTTCGTTCTTTTTCTACCCAGATGATACGCCGTGAGTAAATTCCCTTTTCTACAGGCTTGGCCTCGACTTTGAAACATGTTTCACCGAAAAGTTCTTCCTCTCCGAGGATTGTATAGGTGTCATCATCAATATCTCGCCCCTCCATATCTTGGTAAGTGAAATCAGATCCCATAAAGCTCTGATTCTTCTGATTCGAAATAATCCTTTTTGTTTTTTTCAGTGCCGGTAGGTAAAGC
>SCKS01000085.1 GCA_004124465.1 Fidelibacterota bacterium | reverse complement strand
TTCACTCCCTTGAGCCAAAAAACCTCTCCCATCATCTATAAATTTCTCGTAATACTTGTGCTTATTCTGGTGACCGATCCCTTTCGGCGTACAGTCTATGACTACGGAAGCACCCTTGATAGCCTCTTCAGCGCTGAAAGAGGGTTCAAGACCAATCTCTTTGAAACTTTCCACCTTCTCCTCATCAACAGCAAGCGCAGCGCCACGTCTCATAAGGTCTTTCACTTTAGCACGCTCATAGGTGAGTGGCGAATTCTTGTGAAAAGTGACCTTATCTATACCGAGCGATTCCTTGTAGTCGGAGAGGAGACCAATAAGAGGTTCTCCAATGGTTCCTGTACCTACAACGTGAACTGTTTTCTTAGACATAATAACTATTCTACTTCACTCTTATTTGTGTTCAATCTTTTTAATTCTGTCAATAATTCTTTCTCCTGTCGGTAGATGACGTAAATCCAACTACAAATAGCTACAGAAATTACCAAGAAAGCGGCAAGAAAAAAGCCGAAGTATTTATACATCATATCGCATTCCCAGCACTTTAGAACGTAGTTTCAGAATATGAACTCTAAAACGAAGTAGGTGAACAAACAACAGGGTGAAAACCAAAAGTGAAAGCATAAAGGTCCAGAAAACATCAGGAGACTGCTGGCTCATAGCCGGCTGCGGGTGAAGTTGGGCATCGGCAGCCCAAAACTTTACTGAAACATAGATGATAGGAACATTAAGAAATGCTGCAATGCCTAAAACCGCAGATATTCTACGGGTCCGCTCCCCCTCATCCCCGAAATTGCGTACCATAAAGTATCCTATATAGATGAGAAACATAATGAGTACAGTGGTGAGACGTGGCTCCCAGCTCCACGGAGCACCCCAGATGGGTTTCGCCCAGATGGGCCCAGTAATCAGAACAAGAGCACAAAAGAGTGTCCCCAGTTCCGCTGCAGCCAGCCCTAGATGATCCCACTTCTCATCTTTCATAATAAGATAGAGGACTCCCGCAAACATAACAACAAGGTAACCAAGCCCCGCAACCCAGGCAGACGGTACATGGTAGTAAAAAATCTTTTGAGCCATCTGCTGATCGGGATCGATCCGTGTTACATTGAGGACAAGATAGAGTACAACAACCCAAAAAACAGCGAGAATGCCAGCCGTGACCTTTGAACTTTGCCTGGAATGAAACGACTCCATTACTCCTCACTCACGTAGTCATAGACTAAATAACCTATTAAACTAAAAACAATGACGAAGCTCACAATAAGCTGAAACCACAGTTTCCACTGATTGAACGGCTGATTATCCATGATAGAGGCCGTACTCTTTACAGCGCTGATGAGAAGCGGCGTCACCATAGGAAATAGCATTAGCGGCAAAAGCATCTCATTCACCCGAACCCGCATGACTATACCGGAAAGAAGGCTGCCGGCGGCACTAATCCCCAAGTCCACAAGCAGAAAAACAGCCACCATCTGCGCAAGGTTGGCCGGGAGCGGTAGCTGAAGGAAAAGAAAAAAGAGCGGCAACAGAACCATTTGGGCAACAACCAGGAAAATGAATCCGCTCAGATACTTGCTAATAAAAAGAACACTTCTTTCAACGGGAGCGGAAAGAATCATGGAAAAAGCGTCAAATTCTTTTTCAAGACTGTGGGAGCGGTGTAGCGCCAGAACGCTGACAAAAAGAAAGACCATCCACATCAATCCAGGTGCGAATGTCTGCATGGATTCAGGAGAGGGTCGAAAAGAAAAGGCGTAAAGCAACGTAATAGCCGCACCAAAGGTGATCATGGAGATCAGAATCTCCCGGCTCCTGAATTCTATCAGCAGATCTTTCCGAACCAGGACTGCCAGCATTAAGCCTCTTCCACCAATTCAGTCTGAACCGATTTTGTTCCGTCTACTTCACTTCTCTGGATACGGCCGTTGGACAACTGAACCATCCTGTCACAGTGAGATGAGAGCCATTCTTCATCATGAGAGACGAGCAAGAGTGACCTATCATCCTTTCGCCAAGTTTCTATCAGTTGTGACAACATTGATTTTCCTTGTTTGTCAAGGCCAGTGGTAGGTTCGTCCAGAAGAAGAAGCTCCCACGGAATAGTAAGTGCCTTCGCAAGTGCCAACCGCTGGAGCATACCCCGGGAAAACTGCCTGATGGGTCCGCTTCTAGCGGGATCAAGTCCCACTTCAGACAGATTCTTTTCAACATCTGCTGGCGATGGTTCCAAGCCATAAAGTTTTGCTATGAGGTGAAGATTCTCCGCGGCAGAAAGCGGTGGATAGAATCCTGGCTCATGACCGAGATAAAGAAGGGGGCGACGCTGGTCTGCTCCGGCATTGAGAATTGAGTTACCGTTCCATGAGATGGATCCACCATCACAACTCACTACTCTCACCACGATTCTCAAAAGTGTCGATTTTCCCGAGCCGTTTGGACCAACCAATCCGAGCAACTCACCATCCTTGATTTCAAGGGAAACATCCCTGAGCACCGGCCGATGGCCAAACTGTTTATTTACATTTTGTACAGAAAGCACTAAATGTTGGATCAGTTATTCGGAACTGATAGAATTTAGCTGCTCTAGCACCATCGATACTTCCCGTTTTAACTCAATTCTATTGCGCTGATAGTCATCAGAAGAGACATTCCCCATATCAAATTCAAGTTCCAATTCCTTGATCTGTTCATAAAGAGATAACTTTCGGATTTCCAGTGTCTCAAGTTTGACTTTATCAGAAGCTATGGCTGCACCTTTGGAAACAAAAAGAGGCTGAACAGCAAATGCCAGCACAAGCACAAAAGTGAGCACTATCATGATTGCCGCAAACATATCAGTTTTCTTTTCTTCTACTTCGGCGGGCTGGCCAGAGAGCAATAACAGTACCCAAAAGAAGTAGATAACCACCAAGCCAGACAAAACGTACCAGGCGGTTCACCATAATCTTAATAGTAAGTAATTCCTTATCAGGATCAATCCCACCAAAAACAGAATAGACATCCTCTCTCCACGTAGAATGAAGGGAAAGTTCGCTGTGGGGTTGCCTCCTGTCGGGGTTGGGATTGCGATGAAAATAGATACGTTTCTCAGGATGTAGCGACACCACATCTTTTCCCTCTTTGATCACATCCAGCGTCGCGATCCAGGCGAAGTGGTTTGGCCTTTCCTCCTCATTCAAGTCTGAAAGAACAATATCATACCCGGCAATTTGGACTTCTTCTCCGACAGACATGCTCCACTCTTTGTCTTTATCAAATGCTTTTCCGATAAAACCTATAAACATGAAAACAATTCCAATATGAACAATGTAACCACCGTAGCGTGACCGGTTCTTGGAGATCATTTTCACAAGAGCCATAAAGGGGCTTTCTCCAAATTTTCTTGTTCTAACAGTGATGCCCCGCCAGAATTCAAGGGTTATACTTGTAGCGACAAACGCCGTCAGAAATACTGTCACTAGAGGATAAATAGCCCTTATACCAAAAACCATGACCACAGTAACCATCCCAAGACCTGTGAGAACAGGAATGGAAAAATTCCTGATCAAACTTTCTTTAGAGGTTTTCCTCCAAGCCAGCAAGGGACCAATGCCTGCAAGAAAAAGTAGGATAAGACCGATGGGGATGGTGATCTGGTTGAAGAAAGGGGCTCCCACAGTAATCTGTGTACCTGTGACTGCTTCTGAAATTACAGGGAACATGGTTCCCCATAGAACTGCAAAACATATACTCACAAAGACAACATTATTAAAAAGAAAACCGCTCTCTCTTGATACAAACGATTCCAGGCGCTTTTCAGTTTTCAGATCATCAAGCCTTGTGAGAATCAGATAAATACAGACAGCCAGTATCAGGAAGACGAACGTAAGAAATATGGGCCCCAGGGAAGATTCTGTAAAGGAATGGACTGAAGAAACTATACCGCTTCTTGTTAGGAAAGTACCAAATATGCAGAGTAAAAACGTTACCAAAATGAGGATCATATTCCACACTTTCAGCATATTTTTCTTTTCCTGAATAATGATGCTATGAATGAAAGCAGTACCAGTCAACCACGGCATGAAGGAGGCATTCTCAACAGGATCCCAAGCCCAGTAACCGCCCCAGCCCAGCTCATTATATGCCCACCAGCCGCCCAGCAGAACTCCAATTCCAAGCGCTAGCCATGTAAAAAGCGTCCATCTACGTATGGTCTGGACCCAGACCACATCCAATTGCCTTGAACAAAGAGCTGCCACAGCAAAAGCAAAAGGAACAGAAAAACCCACATAGCCCAGATAAAGCATGGGTGGGTGAATCGCCATAGTAGGGTTCTGTAGCAATGGATTAAGTCCCAGCCCGTCCTGGATTGGAAAGTTTGCATCCACGGGAGAAAATGGATTTGCCACAAAATTTACCAGCAACAGAAAGAAAGCCTGAATAACGGTAAGGGTCATGATGACGTAAGGCATGAGCTTTTGATGCTTGTTTCTGTTCTGTAATAAAACCACAGCTGAGTAGCTACAAAGGACGAAAAGCCAAAAAAGTAGTGATCCTGATTGCCCCGCCCACATTGCAGTAAACTTGTACAGGGTAGGTGTCCCCAAGCTGGTATATTTGGCAACATAGTCAACATCAAAATCACTTTTTAAGAGGCTTGCCAAAAGCGTCATCGTAGCCAACGTCACAAGAAAACAGACACCAAGGCTTGTTCTTTGCGCCACAAAGAAAAATCTGTCATCATCCCGGCGCAGAAAAAGGACGATGAGGAAAATGGTCAGAACAGCAAAACTGAGACTGAGGCTGAGGAGTGAGGCACCGTAAACAGGCATTATTTTATATAATAATGTTAAAGAACAGTATCAAAGGGATGTTTTTGTGTCCCGAAGGTCGCCTTCATAGCGGGAAGCACACTTTGTCATCAGGTTATCCGCAAAGAAATATTCACCATCGTAAATACCTTCCACAATCACTTCTGAACCATCTTTGAACATATCAGGGACGATCTTGTGATAACTGACAGGCAGTCGATTTCCTTCCTGCATCAAAACAAAAGAAAGGGCAAGAGGATCATTATCATTACGAAAGATTGAACCTTCCTTAACATTCCCACCCAGTCGGAACCGTTTCCCCGGTTTCTTTTCATAATTGGTAGTCAATTCCCTAATGGTAACATAAGGAAGTTCATTCCCTTCAAAACCTAAACCGACCCAGACGATCATGAGCAGGGCAATGGCTAAAATGACAACTAGGAATCTCTTGTTCATTTTTCAGTATTTCAAACTACAGGTGTTTCTGTCCACTCTCCAAAAACTGTTTTCATGGCATCAACAATTTCTCCCATGGTGGCCAGTTCTTTCGCCGCAGCCACAATAGGTGGAACCAGATTTGCTCCGTCTCGTGATGTCTCTTCTACCCGTTTGAGCGCAGTATCAACTTTCGCCTGATCGCGTCTATCCCGGAGCTCAGTCAATTTTTTCTTCTGTTTTTCTTCGGCTTCCAGACCAATCTCCAAAATAGGAATTTCTATTTCTTCATCATCCTTAACAAAATCATTTACCCCCACAACAATACGGCTATTTTCATTAATTTTTTTCTCATATTCAAAGGCTGACCGAGCAATTTCCCGCTGAAAGAAACCTTCCTCAAGTGCAGGAATGACGCCACCCATTTTTTCCACTTTTTCAAAATATTCTTCCGCTTCTTTCTCGAGTTCATCCGTGAGCGATTCGATATAAAACGATCCTCCCAGCGGATCTACAACATTAGACACGCCTGTCTCATAAGCAATGATTTGCTGAGTCCTTAATGCAATCTC
>SCKS01000023.1 GCA_004124465.1 Fidelibacterota bacterium | reverse complement strand
AATTTACAACACCATGAAGGGGCAGAGAGAATCTCTGTTTGAAGAAATCGAAGTTGGTCAGATTGTGGAAGGTGTTGTAAAGAATATCACAGATTTCGGTGTTTTCGTCGATCTGGGAGGCATGGACGGCCTCCTCCACATCACTGACTTGTCGTGGGGCCGCGTTAATCATCCCTCCGAGATGACCGAAGTCGGAGAGACCATTAGCGTCAAAATTATCGATATAGATAAGGACAAGCTGCGTATCTCACTCGGTCTGAAACAACTGACGCCCCATCCTTGGGAGAATGTTGAAGAGAAGTTTCCCGTGGGAACGAAGATTTCCGGCAAGGTTGTCAGTCTGACAAACTACGGTGCTTTTGTAGAGCTGGAGACCGGCGTGGAAGGTCTTGTGCATATATCAGAAATGTCTTGGACCCGCGGCGTTCACCGTCCCGATGAGGTTGTGCAGTTAGGCCAAGAAGTAGAGGCGCAGATTCTCTCTATCGATACAGAAGAGAGAAAGATCGCACTTGGCTTTAAACAGCTCCTGCCCGATCCATGGGAGAATGTTGACGAGCAGTATGCTGTCGGATCCACGCTGAAAGGGACTGTCCGAAATCTTACCCAGTTTGGTGCTTTCGTTGAGTTGGAAGAAGGTGTAGATGGTTTAATTCATGTCTCAGATCTTTCATGGACGAAGGTGGTTCGCCATCCCAAAGAAATCTTGCGGAAGGGCGAAGAGGTAGAAGCAAAAATTCTGGAAGTCTCTCAGGAAAATCACCGCATCGCGTTGGGATTAAAGCAAGCCTCGGAAGATCCCTGGGACGACATCATTACCCACTTTAGCGTTGGTAAGATCGTCGGTGGCACTGTCATTCGCACTCTCGACAAGGGGATCATTGTAGAGTTGGAGATGGATGTAGAAGGGATTGTCCCGGCTGACTCACAGTCTGAGGATGAAAGAGATCCATCTCTCAAAGAAGGGCAGGAAATTCAGTGTGAAGTGGTGGAAGTAAAGCCTGAAGACAAAAAAGTGATACTCACTTTTGTTGATGTTCCCACTCCTGCCGAAGCGCCTGCTGAAGAAGAGGCGTCTGAAACTAAAGAGGAAAAACCTGAGGTTGAAGCAGCCTCTGAGGATCAGGAATCTAAAAATGAACCAAACGATGCTGAAGAATCGGAATCTACCGAGGAGATTGATCCGGAAGAGACTGAGTAGGGCATCCATAAGTTGTGAGCTAGTGGTTCAGTGAATCCACATACTCTTTCAAAAACAATTGAGGAAGGGCACCTATCAGTTTGGTTCGGTGCCTTTTTTTTCGCCGTTATCCTGTGGTTCTTTGTCATATCTGAACACATGTACAACTATGTGGTTGAGATGCCAATCGAAGTTCGAAATATAAGGGAAGGCAAAACTCTTGGTGGCGAAGTGACACCGACCGCTGATGTTCGATTTAGCGCAACGGGCCGGGCGTTCCTGAAAACATTGCTACTAAAATCAGTTTCCGATTTCAAGTTGGTTCTGGATCTGGAACGGGTCAGCACGGAATACGATTTTTATCTTAACGACTATTTCGACAAATACAGCCAAAAAGTGGTCGTTCCCTCGGGTTTTGAACTGGAGTTTGTTGAGGTAGTTCGCCCCGATTCAATTCACATTTCTCTGGATGATTATATGATTAAACCTGTGACAGTTGTTTCCAGAGTGACTGTGGAGCCGGCAGCGGGATATATCATGGTGGGGAACAGTAACATCTCTCCCGGAACCATCGAATTGAAAGGACCTCGGGAGATTATTATGGGTGTTGAGACCGTCGAAACATTTGAGCGCACTTTCCGTGCCGTTGAAGCATCTGTCCACTCCAGCATAATGCTTCAGTTGGATTTTCCTCGTGTGGTGGAGGCGTCTGACACATCCGCACTTTTCAGAGCTGATGTGCAGAGCATTGGTGAAAGAATCATGTCAGAAGTATCTGTGAAAATCCTCAATATACCCGATAATATCCGCGCCTTTGCCAATCCTTCAACCGTATCACTTACTGTGACAGGAGGTGTTCAGTTTATCGCATCTCTGGGGCCTTCCGATATCTATGTTTCTTTGGACTACAACGAATTCAGGGAAGGAGATCTGTCGAGGGAACCTGTCGTTAAAGTTCCCGACGATGTGTTGGATTGGCGAGATCTTTCTCCCAAAGCGATAGAACTGACTATACAACGCTTGCCCGAATGATCGTTCTTGGCATCGAGACGTCGTGCGACGAGACCGCCGCCGCCGTATGTGAAGACGGTAAACTTCTCTCCTCAGTAGTAGCCTCTCAGGAAGATCATGCTAAGTATGGTGGTGTTGTGCCGGAAGTGGCATCGCGGATGCATGAAAAATTGCTGATGGGTACAGTGGAAACGGCACTCTCCAGAGCATCCGTCACAAAAAAAAACCTCCATGGAATTGCAGTTACAAGAGGGCCCGGTTTGATGGGTGCTTTGCTGACGGGCATCAGTTTTTCCCGGGGTTTGGCACTGGGATTGAAAATCCCCTTCCTTGGTCTAAATCACATGGAAGCGCACATTTTCGCGAACTTTATCACTTATCCGGAGTTAGAATTTCCGTTCATCTGTCTTCTGGTTTCTGGAGGTCATACTCAGATCTGGAAAGTTGGTGGCCTCGGTAATTATGACCTCATGGGTGAAACACGGGACGATGCGGCAGGTGAGGCATTTGACAAAGGAGCAAGGATTCTTGGTCTAGGTTATCCCGGCGGCATCGAAATTGAGAAAGCAGCTCGAGGAGGTGATTCCACCGTTGTCAATTTTCCACGAGCTTTTTTCAAGACAGATTCAATCGAATTTAGTTTCAGCGGTTTGAAGACATCACTTTTGAGATACGTAGAAAACCTTGGCGGCGAAGTGCCGAGGGATCAAATGCCCGATGTAGCAGCTAGTTATCAGAGTGCCATTGTTGATAGTCTCCTTTCAAAACTACGGCTTGCCGTCGATAGGACTGGGATAGGAACTGCACTCATCGGTGGCGGAGTGGCTGCCAACAGAAAGTTGAGAGAAAGGGCTGGTAATTTGTTCCCCGATTGTAAAATTCTTTATCCCGACATTGATCTCTGTACTGACAATGCTGCCATGGTCGCTTTTCTCGGTGAGATCTATCTGCGTGAAGGGAAATCTTCGATAAACAGCCACTGTGTCGTTCCAAATCTGAGACTCTCCGATTAGAGTCTTCCTGAAATGTCACCTGTCATTCCGTTTTGGCTGCTTCTGATCCTGGCAATTGTCGCCTTCCTGTTTGTCAGGTTGAGTTACGGACAACAAACAGGCAATAGCGACAGAGTCCACAGACTGCTCTCCTTCTTCCGGTTATCCGTTTTTCTTTTGATTGTGTTACTAGCGGCAAACTTTCAGTGGGTCCGGACCGGTTCACTCAGTAGGAGACCGCTCATCAAGATTTTTTTTGACAACTCAGTCTCAGCCGGTTATCATCAGTCTATTTCCAAACAATCTTTGGTCAACGGTTACCAAGAGATTCTTAACGCTGTGAGCGAACTGACTTATGACGAATCCATTGACCTTAGCATTGAAGTTTTCACATTTGGTGAAACTGTATCACCTCTATCCGGAAGTCCGTTGGGGATGGGAGTCAATGAATCATCCACAAACCTTTCGGCCGTTCTCGCATCGTCTTCAGAAGTGGCCGGCGACGAGCAGCTGAACGGTGTCATTATTGTGAGTGACGGTCAGAGTACCGTAGGTGCTGATCCCGTCAGTAGTGCCGGCGGTGTGAAGGTGCCGGTCTACACTGTGGGGATCGGAGAACCGCTCAGGATGGTGGATGTCCGGATCAACAGTGTGAAAGTTCCTATCGTGGCGGTTCGTGGTGAAATGGTATCCGCTGAGGTGACCATTGAATCATTTGGAGAAATAGATCAACGGGTACATGTTTCACTGGAGAAAGGCGGTTCTCTCCTTGGTACCCAAATTGTTGCGCCGGGCGGGAAAGGGAGTAGTCAGATCGTACGCTTTCAGTTTGAAGCGGACCAGGTTGGAAATGAAGAATACGTGATACAGGTTTCCTCAGTTAAAGATGAGATCAATATTGACAACAATCGAAATTCCTTCTCTATCAACGTCCTCAAAGACCGGTTCAGAGTGGCACTCATAACAGGTGCTCCCTCATTCAATACCCGTTTTCTCAAGCTTGCTCTGGAGAGTGAGCCAAAACTATCTGTGGAACACTTCATTCAGCGAATGAATGAATGGGAGCCGGCAATTGCCAATTTCTGGCGGCAGTCTTATGATCTGATTATACTAGACAATTTTCCGACCTCAACCATACCCAGCAGATGGTCCACTGACTTGTCCCGGAAATTGGGACGAGGTAAAACTGCTATTGTCTTGGTTGCTGGTGAAGCCCTTGTTGAGGATAAGTTGTTAGCCTATCTACCTATCTTTGGATTGCAGCCTTTCGGTGAAGAGATTGGGTTGGGAAGTCAGTTTTCTGTGGAGGCCGTTCCCGGAAGCAACGATCCGATGAAGTTCTTCGAGTTAGATTGGTCACAGTTTCCACCACTTTCACCGAAAATCTCAGTAGAACCGGGGGCGGAAGGAATGACCACCACAGCCCAGCTTTCAACTCTGTCACCTGTTCCTCTCATAATTACGGGGAAAATTCCCAGTTTTGACCAGAAAAACCAAACTGTGAGGCGTTCTGTTTTTACCTCAGCTGATCTTTGGCATCTCTATTTTCGGGGAAAGGGTACTGAGGCTAATACTGCTATGAAAGATTACTGGGCAAGCCTGTTGAGATGGTTAGTGGCCATGAGCGGTGAAGAAGACCGCTATTTCCGCATGACAAAATCGGCCTTCCAGCGAGGGGAGGAAGTGATGATCGAAGGGACATTTCCCCGCCTCAACACGAAACAGTTGCAAGAGGGAATATGGTGGCGCATCTTGCATCCCGATATGGGAGAGACTCTTGTCCCTTTAACTAAAGAAGATGCAAGTGAGATGTGGAAAGGTTCTTTCATTGCCGCGGAGCCCGGTCGATACCAATATTGGACACTTATGGGTGATGAACAGTTCTCAATAGAGGAACCTCACGGTATTTTTCTCGTTGAACAGGCACTGTTAGAGCTAAAAAATGTTTATTTGGACAAAGAATCTCTGGAGGGCATCTCAGAATCGACGGGTGGTGGCTACGTGCCGTGGTCCGAAAGGTTGAATCTAATTGATCGGTTGTCAATCAAATCTCGCAAGGAAGTCTTTTCTCAGACCGTTGACCTATCTCACTGGCCCCCATTCCTTATCTTACTTGTGGTTTTTCTCGCAGCAGAATGGGCTTTGAGGCGCGGCAGAGGACTTCAGTAAGTTTTTTCACTAACTGTTTGTCATTCCACAGTTGATGTCATATTTTCCCGCCATTATTAACGGATATCTGCAGTGAAAAAGATTACAGTAATTGGCACGGGCTACGTTGGGCTAGTGAGCGGATCAGGATTGGCAGACTTTGGGAACTATGTTACCTGTGTCGATATGAACGGTAAGCGAATTAAATCACTTTCTTCCGGGCATATTCCATTCTTTGAGCCCGGGCTTACTGAAATTGTTGAGAGGAATATGGCTGCGGACCGTCTCTATTTCAGTACAGACGTGATCGGGGCCATTTTAGAGGCCGATGTCATATTCATTGCTGTCTGGACTCCTATGGATAGTGACGGCAGTGCAGATCTTTCCGCCATAAAGGATGTTTCCAAAACAATTGGTGAGAACATCAAATCCTATACCCTAATTGCTACCAAGAGCACAGTTCCTATCGGGACAGGAGAGATAATTAATTCGATCATTTCTGAACATGCGCCGCAAAGCACCATATTCGATGTTGTGTCGAATCCGGAATTTCTCAGGGAAGGTTCCGCCGTTCGCGATTTTCTTTTCCCAGACCGTGTTATCATTGGTACAGATTCAGACCAGGCTATCGAAATTATGCGTGAGATATATCGACCACTATTTTTAAATGAAACGCCATTTATTTTTACGGATATCCCAACAGCTGAGACAATAAAATATGCATCAAATGCTTTTTTGGCTGTGAAGGTTTCCTACATTAATGAATTGGCTAATTTGTGTGATGCCACAGGCGCTGATATTCATGTAGTAGCAAGAGCAATGGGTTTGGACGGACGAATAAGCCCCAAATTTCTTCATCCCGGTCCTGGTTTTGGTGGTTCCTGTTTCCCGAAAGATACTAGAGCGCTAATTCATTCTGCTGAGACAGAAGGTGTGGAACTTAAAGTTGTAAAAGCAGCTGCTGATGCCAACGAAGTCCAGATTGATGTTATTATCAAAAAGTTGGAGCAGCTGACCGGTAACTCACTGAATGATGAGAGAGTGGCAGTTTTGGGACTCGCGTTCAAGGCGAATACGGACGATATCCGGGAATCGCGTGCTGTTGTGATGGTAGACTATCTTCTATCCCGGGAAGCTGAAGTGGCTGTGTATGATCCGGCCGCCATGAGTAACATGAAACAGTTGTATCCGGACTTGGATTATGCCGAATCTGTTGAATCGGCTGTAAGGGGAGCTTCAGCAGTTTTAGTAATGACAGACTGGAACGAATTCAGGGGCATGGATCTGGCACATATTGGTGAATTAATGGACAAAAAAGTGATTGTTGATGCAAAGAATTTGCTGAGCCGTGAACAACTTGCGGAAAATGGATTTGCATTTGAGGGAGTGGGGCGGCCCTACAACGGATGAAAATTGAAGGTGTAGTTGTTAAGGAATTGGCGGTCCATCAAGACATTCCTGATGCGGATGAGAACGTTGCTAAGTCGGGCTTTCTCATGGAAGTGTTGAGGGACGACGACGACCTTCTTCGCAAGTTTGGTCAGTCCACTTTTACAGTGGCTTACAAGGATACCATCAAAGCTTTTCACTGGCACAAAAAGCAAGACGACTTATGGTTTGTGGCGTCCGGCAAGGCATATATTGTTCTTCACGATTTAAGGCAAGAATCCTCCACATGCGGCACCACTGAAACGGTGACGGCAGGAGAAGGTGACTACAAATTGATCGTAATCCCCGTTGGTGTTGCCCACGGATACAAGGTGGTGAGTGAAGAGCCGGTTCTCCTTTTTTATCATACTACAGAAAGTTACGATCAGGATAACCCCGATGAGGAGAGGATACCTTATAATGATCCAGCCATCGGTTTTGACTGGGGATCGATTGCATGAAAACATACTTGGTTACCGGAGGTTCAGGCTTTATCGGAAGCAATTTTGTCCGACAGATGCTTCAGAATGACACCAATTGTCATATTGTAAATCTGGACAAACTCACCTATGCCGGCAACCCTGCGAACCTAGTTGATATCGAAATGGATGAGCGGTATAGTTTTGTGCATGGTGATATTTGTGATACTGATGTAGTGCGGCAGATTTTCCACCAGCACAAACCTCAAATCATAATCAATTTCGCAGCTGAAACCCACGTAGACCGTTCCATCGGTTCCCCGGATGACTTTATCAAGACAGATGTATTTGGTGTCTTTACCTTGCTTGAAGCTTCGAAAGAATTTGGTGTTGATCTCTTTCTTCAGATCAGCACCGATGAGGTTTACGGAAGCATCGCAGAGGGGAGTTTCTGCGAGGGCGATCCCTTGCTGCCCAGCAGTCCCTATTCGGCTAGTAAGGCAGGAGGAGACCGGCTTGCCTATTCGTATTATGTCACCTACAATCTTCCTGTTATTATCACTCGCGCCAGCAACAATTATGGTCCGTTCCAGTACCCTGAGAAACTTATCTCACTCTTTGTTACCAACGCTCTTGAGGATAGAGACTTACCTGTCTACGGTGATGGGAAAAATGTCCGTGACTGGCTTTATGTGTCAGATCACTGTTCTGCCGTTCATTTTATCATTGAAAACGGAAAATTGGGAGAAGTCTACAATGTGGGTGGCGGCAACGAACTTCAGAACATCCATATTACGCATCAGATACTGGAACAGCTGGGAAAATCCGCCGATCTTATCAAATTTGTGGAAGATCGGAAGGGACACGATTTGAGATACTCTCTAGACTGTTCAAAACTAAATCAGCTTGGTTGGATGCCGGAGCATAGCTTTGATGAGGCTTTGGCTGAAACGATTCATTGGTATCAGTCCAATGAAGCGTGGTGGGCACCGATCAAATCCGGAGAGTTCAAAGAATATTACAAATCTCACTACAACATGGCCTATGAAGGTGAATAAGTACTCTTTAACACTTTTGGTGCAGATCGTTTTTCTATTTGGGCAAACCAATCAGCAAATGCCCCTGCCGCCCACTGGTGCTGAACCTCATACGCCCATTCTCTATCGGGAATACGATACAGTCCCTCTTGCCTTAGAGCAACCCATTGATCCAGAGAACTACGTTTTGGGCCCCGGGGACCGTTTGAGAATCAACATTAGTGGCGGCGTGTTCGAAGAGCCCATCACCGGCGAATGGTCTCTGGAAAACATCGACAATTACATTTTAGTGGACCCCACCGGGAATCTCATCATTCCACGTTTCGGCTCACTCAATGTTTTGGGGATGACCTTGGCGGATTTGCAAAATGAAGTTTCTCGGCGTGCAAGAGACCAGATATACGAAGAGGCTCAGGTGGCTGTGAACCTCATCCGCGTGAGGACATTTCGGATTCTCACTTACGGTGCTGTCAACCAACCCGGCTTTATCACTGTAACGCCTGTCACCAGACTGTTCGACTGCCTGCGCTACGCTAAAGGTGTGCACAAATACGCCCACAGTGATCTTGTTTATCTGATTCGAGATGGAGAACGTACTTCCATCGATCTGAAAACTTTTTTGGTGGAGGGTGATCTTCAAAGTAATCCGGTGGTTAGAGAAGGAGACCAGATTTATGTCCCCTTCAATGACGAAATGGCGACCCAGGCCAGAGTCTTCACAGAATACAACAATAATGAGGTCATTGTTACCGGGTTTGTCCGGTCACCACGGCGGTTGACGCATATTCCTGGCTATAGCGCCCGGGATTACATCGCTATGTCTGGAGGTATCCTTGATATCGGTAATGAGTCCGGATGCAGGATCATTCGGGCCGATGGCTCACAACTGCGACGTGCTCTTGATGAAATTGTGAAGCCCGGCGATATAATAGATGTACCAGAAGCTGCTAAGAGTAAACTTTTTAAAAATATGGGTGCCATTCAGTCACTCACTAGTTTGGCCAGCCTTATCCTTGCCTGGATGGCTATTGATCGAACCACCCCGAATTGATGCTTAATCTCACAGAACACGAACGAAAGGTATACGATTTGATCCAACAGTATCCTGAGATACTAACCGATCGCGATGTACGCAGCAAAATTGCGGTGCAGAACGGCATGACGGAAAAGACACTGCGCAATCGAATTGGTGAACTGCGCCGTTTCGGGCTTGTGACCAAAGATGGATCTTCAAGGGAGTTAGCCAATCATGCTGATGAACATGAGAATATTTTCCTTCTTTGGAAAAGAAGGAAATTCATTACAAAAAATGTTATCTGGGTTGGTTTAGCTTCAGTCATTATTTCGCTTTTTCTTCCCAAGTGGTATGCCTCTAAGGCAGTGATTCTTTCCTCTGGTGCGGGCAGATTTAGTCTCATTTCGGCATTTGCGGACCTTCCGCTCAATGAATTCGGTTTTTCTCCTGTAAATGAGGATATCAACAGTTTCATCTCAATTCTTGTGAGCCGAAGTGTGAAAGAGTGGATGGTTGAGAAATTCGACCTGGTGGAGCGATATGGCACCCGAGATGTTGAATTTGCCATGGAGGCTTTCGAGGGAAATACGGAACTCCGTGTTACCGATGAAGGGGCACTGGCTATTACCGTTATGGATCGGGATCCTAAGCTCGCGCAGCAGATGGTTCAAGAAATGTTAAACCAGCTCGATCTCCTCAACCGCCGTTTGAGCCGGGAACAGGGGAAATACAACCGCCAATTTCTCGAGGAACGACTGGAACAAAATAAAATAGACTTAGCTATAGCTGAGGAAGAATTAAAACTATTTCAACAGCAGACAGGTGTGGTCGATATTCTTACTCAAGTTACAGCACAGTTAGAAACCTACGGACAACTTCATTCTCAGGAACTGCAAGCCTATACCGAACTCTATTCTCAAAGAGCTCAGACGGAAGTTCAATTGAATACACTCAGGGTCACGTTAATGGCGGACAACCCCACCATAAGGCACTATGAAGTTATGTATAGAGAGCAAGACAAGCAGTTAAGCATTTTGAGTCAGAAACTGGACCGAGAATTAGAAAATCTTCTTTTTAGCTCTGATAATGCAGCTGGGGAAGCAATTTCAAATGAATCTTCTGAAGGTATTTGGGTCTCTATGGGAAGTTTCCCGGACCTTGCTATGAGAAGTGCTCGACTCATGAGAGAAGTGGAAGTCCAGGGGAAACTATTAGAAATTCTAGTTCCTCAATACGAACAGGCACGGATGGAAGAGAGCAAAAACATTCCTACTCTCCAGGTCATTGATGAACCAAAAGTTCCCTTAAATAAAGCAAAGCCTAAGAGAATGTTAATTGTGCTTGGAGCAGTTTTTATGGCTGCCATATTTTCATCCGGATATGTTCTTGTTGAATATCACTCCCGTGATTTGAGAAAAAGGCTTGGTTCTATTTAGGACCGCTCCCTTCACGTTGAGTCTTCTTGGACTCATCTTAATTCAGATTATTACATTTTATCTGGGGATCGTGATCCATCCTGTAATGTTTTTTTTGATCCCCATTCTTGTTTTGGCAACTGTTTGGTTGGTTCACCGCCCTGAATTCACTCTTCTTATGATTGGTTTTACAAGCATTATTAAAGGGTTCATGCAGGAGCAATTTCCCATTTTTGAAACTTTGGATCTTACTCTCTTATTGATAATTATCCTTTGGACCGGTCTTGCTAAAATTGCATTTACAGGCAAATGGGGATTACCTGAGTGGACCAGAGATATTCTTATACTGTTTGCTCTCTTTTGCGGTATGGTGTTTGTTTCCGGATTCTATACACCATCACCTGTTTCCGGGTGGCTAAAAATCGGACGGTTTCTGATTTTCGCATCATCCATGTTTGTAGCACCGTTCGTCTTTCTAAGGAATATATCAGATTCTATCAGGATGCTTAACTATTTCAAATTTCTTTCAGCCACGATTCTCGTTGCCATGCTCATTAATCTCCTGCTCATTGCAACATCCGGCGGTTTGTTCACTTATCTTGTGCGAGCATCACTGTTGGGAGCTAATCCCATTGCTGTAAGTCGTAGCTTGGCTGTCATCGCCGCCATGGTGACGGTGATTGGTATCCGCCGGGAAGGCTGGAAACGACTGACTACTCTAATTCTTCTGACCTTGATTCTATTGGCCATTGTCTCCACTGGCTCCCGTGGACCGTTGGCCAGCTTTTTTGCCGGGATTATTCTATTTATGCTCATGTTCGAATCGTCTGTTTACAGGTCACGGTTGGTTCTTGTAGGTGGCATTTCAATTATGATTGTGTTTGGCCTGCTGTTTGTCTTGCCCGAGAGTTTGACAACGCGGTTTATGCAGATCACTCAGGGAGATGTGATTGTCACCGCAGGTGGTGTGGAGCGAGTCAGCACAATCGCCACGCGACTGAATTTCTGGAGTATATCACTAAAGGGATGGCTCAGCGGTCCATCCAACTTTCTCTTTGGTATGGGTGCCAGTGGGTTCAGTTCTTTTTTTGTTTGGCGCGACTTTAGGTGGTACCCTCACAATATTTTCTTTGAAGTTCTGGTAGAACAGGGTTTTGTGGGTTTTGTGCTTCTGATTATGATGATTGCTGTTGCTGTCCGATATCTTCTGAAGGCACGAAAAGTGGGCATGCTGTCGGAGCACTCCTCTGTCTGGGTGGCTGCCACGCTGGTCATCTTTTTTTCCGCTCAGGTCTCCGGTGATATCAATGATAATCGTATCTTGCTCATGTTCCTTGCTATTGCACTTTCCTCGATACATCTCGACCGAAGGTTCCGTGAGTCCATCACTGCTTGAAAAAAGGCTGAGCCTCAAGGCTGATTTTCTTGTTACCGGATTGAACGGGATCGGTACCGTTGTTGGCATATTTATCGTCAGCGGGTATCTTGCCCGTACGTTAGGTCTGGATGTACTGGGTGAATACCTTCTTGTGAGGAGGATCGTTACTGCTGTGCTGGGTGTTCTTCTTCTTGGTATGAATGTGGCTCTTCCTGCCCTTCTGGCGAGAAATGAAGGTAGGGGTTATGGTGACGCAGCGTTTTCTGTTTTTCTGCTGGGAACCCTACCACTCATTGTGTTATTAACTTTTGTGGTTACCGAAGGTTTCGTTGAAAGTGACCGGGCGGTTCCTTACATGGTCTATGGTGTAGGTTTCTGTGCTCTCACTCTCGCCTATGCTCTTTACAGAGGCCACTTGAACATGATTGGCGCGAACCTGCTCCAGTTCACGGCAGGGACGGTGGTTTCGCTGGTAGCGGTTGTGGCAGCAAAATCAATTGATCAACTTTTTATCATGATCGGTCTTCCTATGATCATCCTTTCATTTAGTGCTTTTTTAATCAGGAATGGGGGAGTAAATCCAAAAAAGATCACGAAAGATAACACTGGTGAAATGCTCACTTTTGGAATGGTTCGTATTCCTGGATTCATTTTCCAATTCTTTCTTTTGGCAGGTGTCCCCCTTCTGTCACTTTCTTATCTTAGTTTAACTGATCAGGCATTCCTCAACGCCGGTATAAGTCTGGTGCGTGTTTTTCTCGTTTTAGTAGGCCCCTTGGGTATCATTCTTCTGCCTAGAATTTCTCATGCTGTTAGTGGGGGAATTGATGATCGCCTCAGGTCTAATCTTTCTCTCCTTGTTCGGGCCACCTTCTATTACGGGATGCTTACAGGCTTTGTATTAAGTCAATTAAGTAGTGAAATACTGATTATCTGGCTTGGAGAGGTGACGGATCGAGCCTCCGGTGCTGCAACTATTTTACTAATTTCTGTTCCATTTTTCGTTCTTTCTGCCGTTCTCAGGAGCCCTATTGATGCAGGCGCTCAGCGGGGCTACAATTCACTCATCTATGGTGCCGGCGCGATTGCCATGACAGGATCATTTTATCTCTCAATAGTTATGAACACCGATCCATTCATATCGGCGGCCATAGCGTTTCTGACAGGACATACCATCAGTGGCATGGGGAGCTTCATTATAGCCCGGAGACTATTTCACTTGAAGGTGTTCGAGATACAATTTGTTGTTTCTGCGACCGTTGTCCTGTTTGTCACTGCCGGTGTACTTATGGTTCTAGCGAGAATAACATACGGCACTAGTACGGTGGCGATATCGCTTTTTACCCTCGGCGCTGTCACTTTCTTACACTTCTTTTTTTCCAGGGAAGTGTGGGTCAAAACGCTTCGGAACGCCGTGGGTATTAAGTGAACTTACTTCATAACAATGATGTGAATTCCGATGAGCCAGCGGATAAATCGAAGGTTCTCCTTGCTTCATCACTCCACCGGTGGAATGATGTTCGAATTTTTCATAAAGAGGCCAGCTCTCTTGCAGTCAAGTATGATGTGACTGTCATGGGTGTGACCTCAGAGAGCATCTCTAATTCCGGTGAAATCCGTATCTTGACACTTCCACGTCCAACGTCATTGCTGCGACGTTTTTTAAATGGGTGTAAGATCCTCGAAGAGGGCGTAAGTGGTGGGTACGCCATCTTCCATTTTCACGATCCAGAACTGCTGTGGGTCGGCTTCATGGTGAAACTATTTAGAATCAAAGTGATCTATGATGTTCATGAAGATACCCGGGCGGCGGCACAAATCCGGGAGTGGATACCGCAGCTTTTAAGGGGAATCTTGGGTGGTCTGGTTCACGTATTTGAACTTTTTGGACAATGGATATTTAACGGCGTAATCTTGGCGGAAGATTCTTACTTCAGCAATTTCCCGGCAAATGATAAAACCGTTGCTATCCGGAACTATGTACGGGTTGATGACTCAGCTTTGCATTTCCGGAATCAGAGTAAGAGGATTCTATATGCCGGTTCAGTAACGGTGGCTCGCGGCATCGGCGATCTGCTAGATGCTGTGGCCATACTTCAGAGGGAGGATCCTGAAATAGGGGCAACTATCATCGGTAGTGGTCCGGCCGATGACAAAAAAGAACTAGAAGAGTTGAGGAGTCGACTGCCGGATCCCGCATCAATAGAGTTTATTGATTATATCGATTTCGGAAAGCTGAAAGAACTTGCTCAAAATTACTACCTTGCTGTGGTTCCACTTCGTCGAACGAAAAATTATGAGCGTTCCATACCAACGAAAATTCTGGATTACATGAACTGGGGACTCCCCTTTGTCTACAGCCGGTTGCCGCTTACAGAAGAACTTTTTGGACAGCATTCCGGCGGTGTGGGATTTGAACCGGGAGATGTGGAAGATTTGGCCCGAAACCTGAGGCGATTATTGACGGAAAAGAATCTTTATGATCAACTTAGAAATGAGGGAAAGTCCAAAGTGGGCCGGTTCGATTGGTCAAGCGAAGAGAAGACGCTACTTAAACTATATGACCGTGTTTTAGGAAAAAGTGAAGGTGCAATTCGTTCTGTTGCGCCTGAAGTTTGAAAAGGTAAATTAGGGTCGGTCTCTATATTCAGTCCAAAAGATGAACATCATTCCGCCGGAATAGCCTTTTTCCTATACACTGTATTATGAGTGAAACAACCGTATCTGTTGTCATCCCCATGCGTAATGAGGAGAAATATATAGGCAAATGTCTCGACTCTCTCTTGGCGCAGGAGTGGGATGGCGGCCCCCTCGAGGTGGTTGTGGTGAACGGTGAATCTGAGGACCGTTCAAAACAGATTGTTGAGAGCATGATGCCCACATTTCCCCGGCTTAAATTGCTGGATAATCCCCGCCGCATTACGCCGGTCTCTCTCAACATGGGTGTAAAAGCTGCCACCGGCGATGTAATCATTATTTTGGGAGCCCACAGCTATGTGGCCAAAGATTTTGTTTCGAAAAATCTTCATTTTCTTGACACTATGGCTGTTGACTGTGTGGGTGGATCTATCGCCCCTGTGGGAGACAGCTACCAGGGTGAAGCCATTGCCCTCGCCATGAGTTCGCCCATGGGCGTGGGAAACGCCTTTTATCGCTACTCGAAAGTCCAGCGCCTGGTGGATACAGTTCAATTTGGTGCTTACAGAAGAGAAATATTTTACAGAATAGGCTACTTTGATGAAGAACTGGTGAGAAACCAGGATTTTGAGCTTAACCATCGGATTGTGAGTACGGGCGGAAGAATTTTATTGGCTCCTCAGGTGCATGGCTATTACGTGGTTAGAAGTTCAATACCCAAATTGTTCAAACAGTACTTCGATTACGGATTTTGGAAAACAAAGGTCATTTCTAAAGAGGTAGGCGCATTTCGATTGCGATACCAGATCCCGCCCATCTTCATTGTCACGCTTGCTGTTACAGGACTATTGGGTCTCTTCATGCCCATGATGTGGTCGTTCTTTCAGGGAATAGTGATCCTTTACGCTGGTTTGGTCCTTTTTACCAGCCTGAGGATCAGTCTAAATAGTGGCTTAAAATACCTGCCTGTTTTGCCTTTTGCTTTTATCACATTGCATTTTGGTTTTGGTCTGGGACTTATCACATCCTGGATTCAGAGGTTGATAGAAAAGAGTAACGGTTATAAATAATGCAGCAGAAATTTGTGCTGCAAATTTTTTCCTCAAATCAGCAAAAAAGGGTAATGTAACTTTTAGCATCTGACCAAAGGTTTTTTTGACACATATGACCACATATCCCGGTGTCCAGTTGGGTGAAAATGTCACAGTTGAAGATTATGTCATTATTGGTAAACCACCTGAAGGAAAGAAGTCGGGTGATCAGAAAACTGTTATTGGTGATGGGACACTAATTCGATCTCATACAGTCATCTATATGGGCAATGTCGTGGGAACCAACTGCCAGACGGGCCATCACGTTCTCATCCGGGAAGATAACACCATAGGTGATTCAGTCAGTATTGGTAGTCACTCTGTTGTTGAACATCACGTTACCATTGAAGATGGTGTTCGCATCCACTCCCAAGCTTTCATTCCGGAATATTCAGTACTAAAAAAGGGGTGCTGGATCGGCCCCAATGCTGTGCTCACCAATGCGCGGTATCCACTGTCACCTCGAGCTAAAGAGGAATTGGAAGGGCCAATTATCGGTGAAGGCGCCAAAATTGGTGCCAATGCCACCATCCTTCCAGCGGTAAGAATAGGTGAAAATGTTCTGGTAGGTGCAGGTTCTGTGGTAACAAAAGATGTGGCTCCAGGTAAGGTTGTTGCAGGTAATCCGGCTGTTATAATTAATGAAATTTCGGAGTTGAGCACCTGATGGATATCCCTCTCGCAGATTTAAAGGTCCAATACACCACCATTAAACGGGAAGTTGATGATGCCATCCAGAGTGTTATTGATGAGACTGCTTTTGTCAAGGGCCGTTATGTCAAAGCATTTGAGGAATCTTTCGCGAAAAAAAACGGAGTAAACCACTGTGTTGGTGTTGCTAATGGAACTGATGCTATTTATATCTCCCTGAGGGCGTTAGGGATTGGTAAGGGTGATGAAG
This sequence comes from Fidelibacterota bacterium, assembly GCA_004124465.1. Lineage (GTDB taxonomy): Bacteria > Fidelibacterota > Marinisomatia > Marinisomatales > S15-B10 > UBA2125. The sequence continues at coordinate 2,154 of SCKS01000023.1, read as the reverse complement.
TGATCACCACAGCATTCAGCTGGATATCTACCGCCGAGACCATTCAGCAAACAGGAGCCTCTCCCGTGTTCGTAGACATCCATCCTGACACCTACAACATCGATGTTTCGAAAATCGAAGAGAGAATTACTTTAAAGACAAAGGCTATTCTGCCTGTACATCTCTACGGTCAACCGGCCGATATGGCCCCCATTGTTGACATCTGTGAACGCTACGACCTAAAGCTTATTGAAGATTCTGCTCAGGCCCATTTTGCCGAGTATAATGGACAGATGGTGGGCAACTTAGGCGATGCTGCCACATTCAGTTTCTATCCCGGGAAAAATCTAGGTGCCTACGGAGATGGTGGTGCCGTGGTTACCAATGACGATAAGCTGGCTGAAACCGTACGCCGCATTGCCAATCATGGCGCCCTGGGAAAACACGATCACGAAATCGGTGGTGTCAACAGCAGACTGGATGGTATTCAGGCGGCTGTGCTTTCAGTAAAACTCAAATATATTGACCAGTGGAATGATGATCGATTAAAAAATGCAAAGATCTATAATGAAGCTCTTTCAGGTATTGGTGATATTGAGACACCGGGGATTCATCCGGCAGTGAAACATATTTTCCATGTTTACACCATCCGGACGTCCCGGCGTGACCCGTTGTGTGATTTCCTTTCAGAAAATGGGATAAGTACAGGGATTCATTATCCTGTGGCCATGCCTTTTTTACCTCCCTTTAAAGAACTGGGTTACACCTCAGAAAAATTGCCTGTTGCATCTGATTATCAAAACAGAATACTTTCACTTCCCATGTATCCCGAACTGACCGAAGATCAGATCCAGCATGTATGTGACCTGATCAAAACCTTTTTCCGGAAAAGATGAGATATCGGCCGAACCTTGCACTTCTTGTTGGGTTCGGTTTGATATGTTTTTTTACTTCTTCTTGTGAAGACCCCAACCGGTCGTTCAACTCAAACCCTAGTCTCGTTATCGAGCCCGGTTTCCAGTACAGGGTGGTGTTTGACAATCCTGTGGACTCGCTGGCTTCAGGTCAATTATTTGAAGGTATAACGAGTCTTGCTGCGTCACCTATGGCGCCTATGTATCAAAAGCCACTTATTATTAAGGCGGATGATCTGCTGGCAAGGATTTCGCCGAACTGGCGTTCCTTTATTCGCTGGGCCGATAGTCATTCTTACACTCTGAGCCTGGGACTAATTTGTAATTCACTTGCCAGTGCCCCAGCCACAGATCTGAAGTATCTGAGAAATCTTAACCGTTGGCAAAACGAACTTTGGCTCCATGGCTGGGATCACGAAGTCGGAAACAATATAGCTGAATTTTCCGGTCACTCCCTGGCGTATCAGACAACTCATTTAAAAGAATCCATCAAGTGGGCGGAAGCGAAACTTGGGTTGGAACTCCGAACTTTCGGACCACCGGGCAATCGGTTTGATTCATTTACATCGGCCGCTTTCTTAGCCAATCCTCAGTTGAAGGTGTGGTTTCACACCGATGACTCTCTGAACTTTCCCTACGTGATCAAGATTGGATGGATTGTTGAATCTTCAGCGGGTGAGCTACGTCCTTTTGATCAGTTTCGTGAAGAACTCCATCGAAACTCGGATGATGATGTCATTATTTTCCAAGTTCACCCCGCAGAGTGGGAAGAGAGCGATTTGGGACAATTCCGGGAGATGGTTGACTACGCACTTGAGACTTTCGATCTGTGGTTGACTACACCTTACGCTTATTTTACATGGCGTTACGATATGGCCAATCTTGTTATACTCAAAGTGACCGAGACCGAATACATCATTGACAGCCGTTCTCTAGTGTATCCTCACCAGCTGGAATTGGTGGCTGAGCCGGCATCTTTTTACTCAGTTGAATCCATCAGGGAAAATTCTTGACGAGTAACTTGTGTCCCACTAAATTAGAGAAAATAAAAGGAGAAAATCATCGGATTAGATTGCTAAAGGTTTAGAACTTACAAATAGGTTAATTCAATTTGACTCAGTCAACCTTTAGTCGATGATAATTCTTCGGGAAATTTATCCGAATGTGATCCAGCGCATTCGGTTTTTTATATCCAGTCAATATATTTCTATCAATAATCTGAAACAGTAATGGCGTCCATAAATTTCAAAAGGAATATTAA
>SCKS01000084.1 GCA_004124465.1 Fidelibacterota bacterium | reverse complement strand
TGCTTTGTTCCAGGCCATTAAGCCTCACTCAATTCGATAGCCATCGATTTGAACGTCTCTTTTTGATTATTCCACTTTTGAGTCAGGTTGCTTTCCAATTCCTGAAATTGCTTCCTGGCCTCTGCAATGTTTGTATCCCGAGCCGCAATACCCTGCTCGTACATCGAAAAGGTATTGTCAATAGCTGCGTTTCCCCAGTTAAGGAATGTCTCCATGCCATCATTGACGGCTTTCTGGGTGTTTTTTACGTAATCTGTCTTGTCAATCATTTTTACCTTTCTTGGACAAGGGTTGATCTTCATCAAGGTCACCGGATAGATTCCAGTGAATTAATATCTCTATTATAGTGCATATGCACAAATTTGTCAACAATTATTTTTGCATATGCACAATATATTACATAACTTTATGACATTATAAGCTAAATAATTAATTATTTTTCTGCTTTCAATTGATCTGGCTACACACATCCACATTCAAAGGAGGGATGTCAATAATTCCTAGTGTTGAAGGAGCAGACTACATTGTCCTGAGTTGAGGGTTTCTGTTGAAAAAAGAACTCAGTTTCATTGAATAATAAAAACAACTAGCTGCTTGGGGCCGTGCACACCATAGACAAGAGTCTGTTCGATGTCTGCAGTTTTGGAGGGGCCTGAAATCAACAGGGCATTGGTAGGCATGCCTTTTTCGGCCCACCTTCCTTCATCGATGGCTTCAGAGAAGGTGTTGTATATTTTTTCCGCCTGGAGCACGGCTAGGTGTATCGGAGGAATCAGGGACATCAGTCTCGGTTCATCTCTGGAGGGCCAGAGGATGAGGCTCCCAGTCTCAGCGATGCCTCCCAGGGTTTCTGTGATTGAGGCATCGATGGAGAAAATCCGTTTCTTCATCGTTTCGATAGTTACGTCGTAGTTCACCAGTTCCGGCATTTTTTCGGGGGTGCTCTGCTTCAACGAGTGAATACGGCTACCGAGTTGGGTGTTCTTTGCGTAGAGCAGGCTAGCGATGGATTTCTCATCCGCCACCTTCCGGAAAACCGTGTCGAAGTCCCTCTCACTGCAGCAATGGATCTCAGAATGAACAGACTCCATCATGCTTTTTAGCCGGGAGATTTTTTCTTCTGTCGTCCATGAAGGGGATTGGGGTTCCGTTATTTCCGGGTGATCGGCAAATCGGCTCTGGGAATGGATTCCATGCAGCCTTTTCAGGATCCGGGAGCGAGAGGAGGCGGATTCATTCATGATCGATCCCGGCCTCTTCGACTAGCCTGTGCAGCGGTTTTTTCGAGAATCTGGGCAGGCTCCGTGAGCGGGCCCATTGCCGGAGGACTGGTATCTGTGCGGGCAACAGGTTCCCTATTCGGCTGAGCAGAGAAGCCTGTGTACGGTACAGGCTCGGTTGACTTAAAACCTGTTTCCAACCCTTCCAGGTCATTAGTTCCATGAGGCTTTTTCCACCGTTCAGGTCCGTCCAGTGGCGAGCATTTTTTTTCCGGACACGGTTCCGGCGAAGCCTGAGCAGAATGTCCGTGATCGGGATTTTGACCGGACACACCTCGACGCAGGCACCACACAGGCTGGAGGCATTGGCAAGGTAACCTACGCTTTCGATGCCCTCGATCTGGGGCGTGAGGATCTTGCCGATTGGTCCGGGGTAAACCGCATTGTAGGCATGGCCGCCGATGCGCGTGTAGACTGGACAATGGTTCATGCAGGCGCCACAGCGGATGCAGAGAAGGGTCTCCCGCAATAGTTCATCCTCGTATATTTTGCTGCGGCCGTGGTCCAGCAGCACCAAGTGGACCTCCTCGGGCCCGTCTAGTTCCCCCTCGCGTCTCGGACCACTGATCATATTGAAGTAGGTGGTAATTGGTTGTCCGGTTGCGGAACGTGTAAGCATCTTCAGTAGTGGGGGAAGATCTTGGAGGGACTCGACTACCTTTTCGATGCCCATCACGGCGACGTGTACTTTTGGAAGGGTTGTGCTGAAGCGTCCGTTGCCCTCGTTCTCGACGAGGCAAAGGGTCCCTGTTTCGGCCACCGCAAAATTGACCCCCGAGATGCCCATGTCGGCATCGTGAAATTTCTGGCGCAGTATCAGGCGTGCGGTAGCGGTCATTTCCTCTGCGGACTCGCTGGAGCGGTTAGGATCCACTTTCTCTTGAAAGAGCTGTGAGATCTCTTCCAGATTCTTATGGATAGCCGGCATGATGATATGCGAGGGGAGTTCATTAACGACCTGGATGATGTACTCGCCAAGATCTGATTCGATAGCCTCTATGTCATGTTTTTCGAGGAAGGCGTTGAGATGCATCTCCTCCGAAACCATTGATTTGCCCTTCACCGCCAGCCGGGTGTTTGTAGAGCGAGCTATTTCGAGCACGATCTGGTTAGCCTGCTCAGTCGTCTCCGCCCAGTGTACACGGATGCCGTTGCTTTCGCAGTTGGCCTCGAGTTTTTCCAGTAGTTCCGGAAAATAGGCGAGTGTTTTGCGGCGGATGCCGCCAGCCCGGCCACGTGTTTCCTCAAGTTCTGAAGCGTCCGGGAAGATGTCCCGGCGCTTCTCCATCAATCCGTTCATCGCCCGTTTGAAGTTACGCCGAAGTTTCGGATCCTTCAAAGCGCTTCCGCTTGATTCGAAAAAGGCTTTTTCTGAAAGCCTGTGCGGGGAATGATTAGCTTTAGCTGACATGGGTCCGATTCCAGATAAAAGAGGCAAAATGCTGTGACTGAACCTGGGACTTCTGCTTTTCCAGGGCTCCGTTGATGTTCATTAGACAGCCGCAGTCGGTGCTCAGCAGTAAATCGGCACCGGTCTGCATTACGTCCGCCGACTTATCCTGCGCCATCACCCCGGAGATTGCCGGGAACTTGACAGAAAACGTTCCACCGAAACCGCAGCACTCGTTCTCCCGTTCCAGTTCCACCAGCTCCACGTTCTTCAACTGGCGCAACAGCTGCTTGGCTTCATCGCCGAGTCCGTACTCGCGCTTCGCATGACAGGAACTGTGCCACGTAACCTTCACCGGGTCCCCTCGGTCCTCCAGCTTCACATTGAGCACATTAACCAGGAATTCACTCAGTTCAAATATTCTCGCAGAGAATGACTGGGCTTTTTCATGAAGAGGATGACCCTGGAACAGTTCCTCGTAATGACGAGTCATCATTGCGCCGCAGGAACCGGAGGGAATCACGATCGGCAAGTTTTTCGGGAATTGTACAATTTGCTGCGCAGCGACTTCTCTTGCTTCGTCCTGAAAGCCTGAATTGAAGGCTGGCTGGCCGCAGCAGCTCTGGCCACGCGGATAAATAACCCGTACCCCTTCGCGCTGAAGTAACCGGATCCCCGCCATGCCTGCATCAGCGTAAAGCAGATCCGCGAGGCAGGTGCCGAAATAATAAACCGCTTCCGGTTTTTCCGGAAAACTGCAAGAGGGCTTCATAACTTCTCAACCATTAGGTTATCTCTCAGAATCATAGCGTATCAATGTGTCTCCTAGAAGCCTTAGATACTCTCTGTTTCCATTCGGATGACACCGCAGGGGCATTCCATGGCGCACATTCCACATCCCTTGCAGTAATCATATTTAAATTCGAAACGCAGACCCTTGCCCAGTTTGGTGATAGCGTTATCCGGACAGACGCCGTAACAGTTATCACACTCGAAACAGTTGCCGCAGGACATGCAGCGACGAGCTTCATAGGCTGCGTTGCTTTCATCAAGATCTCACCTCTGCCGTGAATTCTCACTTGAAGCATGTTGTCTCTCTTTAGTTGAATTAGTGATCAGCAATTCGAATTGAGTCCCTCCCTCTTGTACTGGGAAGAAGAGACGGAGCCATTGACTGATGTAAAGATGAATAGCCCCCCAATTGAGTATTACCGTTGCTGTTTTAAATACCTTTGGAAAAGATTTTTTTCTCAAACCCACCTTTGTCGTAGAGGGTTCTACTCAAGGGGTTACCCTCCTTATCCTTCAAATGGAGACATGTTTGAAGGAGAACAAGGAGAACTCAAGGATGGCAACCCCCTAACTCTTTGCAATTTCCTAAGAGCTCGGAAAATTTATACTCCCGCTCTTCCAACTCCAAGTTGTGGATCGATCCACTGAGAACTGAATGGAGAATATAATTCTGTATAAAATGTCAAGTAAAAAAAATATCCTGATCGATTTGAAATTTATTACATCCAGGTATAATCCCACAGAATACAGAATATCCAATATAAAACTTCCTAAAATATTTGTCAAGTAAATAAATGGCCTGACCAATTTTAGTTGTTGTTAATACACCTTTCCTGGCTTTACTCGAAAGAAATGAGAGCAGCTAGCTCCCTGTTGGATAGGAAATGTCAGGGAGGTGGGAGCTATTTATCGGAGTTTCCGTTTTTTGATTGGTAAGCTGCGAGATCGAAGAAGATTTCCTTAGCGTGTTCTAGGTGGGCTTCCATAATGCTCCTGGCTGATTCAGAGTCACGCCGACTAAGAGCATCCATCAAGCTGCGGTGGTCATTCAGGATGATTGGATACAATCCTTTAAGTTGGGCATGGTCGATAAGAAGTTTCCACATATGTGAAGACTGCATCTGTTCCCACAAATACGTGGTCATTTCTACCAAAGCTCGGTTGCCTGTAGCTTCTGCGATAATAATATGAAATTGCCGGTCAGCGTCAGCACCAATTGCATTCTCGGCAATTTGTTGATCAATCGCTGTTTCCAGATCATCAAGCAATTCTGGACGAAATCTTTCAGCTGCCAGGGCGGCATTGATAGGTTCCAACTTGAGACGTGCTTCAAGCAGTTCAGTTGGACTCGGACCCTTGATTTTCGAATTTGGTGTGAGAACCAATCTAGGCTGAGAAGAAATTACATAGATCCCTGCCCCTACTCGTACCTCGACGAGGCCGGATAATTCCAGGGCAATCATCGCCTCGCGAACTGTGGGTCGGCTCACTCCGAGTTGGAGAGCAAGGTCACGTTCCGGAGGAAGTCTTGAGCCTTCTTTATACTCTCCGGATGAGATCAGCATTTTGATCTGCTCAGCAATTTTCTCGAAAAGGCGTTTGGATTGAATGATTTCTATAGGCATAGGAAGCTTGTAATAACAAAATAAAAATTATGTTTCCATACTTTGATAAATGACTGCGATGTCGACTTCGCCAAACCTCATCTGGGGATTACGTATACTGCGCATAAAATATTAAATCTTGAAAATTCACGTAAAAGATAAGGAACTAATCCGAAGATCCTGTAACTTCAATGGTTGAAACATCTTGCATTAATAATACGCATATTCGGATTTTTTCGAATCTTCGAACCATAAAAAAGATAAGTTTATCAGTTTGATATGATTAATGATAGACTTTTTTTCTGCCAAGCGCTAACTATTTGATATGATTAATGATAGACCTTATTCTACCAAGCACAAACTATTAGAACAGCACAATGGTGAATTTGGAATAATTGGTCAGGCCATCAAATTATTTTATTTTTTTCTTGACAAACAATAATTTTGTATATACAATTCCCTACAAACTGTTTCAGATGATGAATGTGCGCCGCATTATTCAGTTAGCTGGCAGTGAAAGGGGGGGGGTACAGAAGATTTCAGAATTCTTCTTTTTTTAGAGTGATTTGGTTCTGCTGAGTCCAGGATCACTTTGCTCCACCTCCCTTCAGTATCTGGTAAAATTTCAATTTACCAGGTTTGTCCCGTGCCAAAAAAACATTGACATACTGAATTTTTGTGTGTTAGTGTTTGTGTCAGGGGGCTGGTACAATCATTAAATATGGAATGGCCATATTTGAGATTGAGTGAGGTTTAATTTTATCATTAATAAGGAGAATGATATGAAGAAGAAAATTGTAAATAAACTTGTTGCTTCAGTAGCCTTTCTGGCATTGCTGAGCTTCGTTGCCGGTCCGGTGCATGCGAAAAAAGTATTGTTGAAGGTTCCAATAGCCTTTGCAACTAAGTTGCCGGGTCTTGGAGAAACAATCAAATGGCTTGGCGACCGCACTGGGACCCTTAGTGGGGGCACAGTGAAAATTAAAGTGTATGAACCAAAAAAACTGATTGCACCTTTTGAAATCCTGGACGCAGTGTCCGCCGGGAAGGTCAATGCAGGTTACGCCACTGCAGGGTATTGGTTCG
>SCKS01000083.1 GCA_004124465.1 Fidelibacterota bacterium | reverse complement strand
AGGAAGCATGCACTATGTTGCTAAGGTTACACAAGACACTTGGTGGACCCAAGACGCACACGAATTGGCAAGAACAGAAATCACAGTTGCGGTTGGTGTAGCAGGTGGAATCACAATTAGAAACGTCCCCAACCTTACCTTGGATGGCGTTTCAGTTCTAGACATGGGCGATGATGAAGGTCCTTCTTTCGTCTGTGGTGATGGTGAAGAGGTTCCTTTCGATTGGGTCAATGATGGTTATGAGGACTGCTCAGACGGTTCTGACGAGCAACAATATGATTCCGATGGAAACAAGATCAATTGGTTCGACTGCCATGATGATAGCGAGGTCTGGGTAGACCAAGTTAATGATGGTTACGAGGACTGTCCTGATGGTGAGGACGAAGGCTACGGCGGCGATCAAGGGCCTTTTAGTGATTGCGACGAAGAAGAAGAGTCAATGGTTTGCTACGAAACAATAGATATAAAATTAGAAACGGCAATCTTTGAGATGGCTGCAGACTCAAGCATCCACCTAATTTTTGATTTTGGAGATGACCCAATGAATGTATTGGACCTTCCTTTAGAAGAGAACAAATATTGGGACGGCGACATGTCTCGTTTAACAATTAGTGGAGACGTAGGTGGAAAGGTAGATATCAAGAAACCAGAATTATCAATATGTCCCGATTCAGACTGTGATCAATTACCAGAAATGGAAGAACTTTATTCTGGCTTAACCGAAGCAATCCAAGAACTTCATGATAATGAAACGTTCAGTGTAACAGTTGACAGAAATAACGACGGCATTCCTGATGTAATTACTGGATGGAATGATATTTTCCCAATATATATACCTGAGACATGGATGGATCAAATTTTCCAAGAGATTTTAGAAGAAATATCATGTGAAGACGACGAATCCGCTCAAGAAGGCGAAGAGTGTGATGAAACAGCTGAAGAAGAATTCGAAAGGTTGAATTTAAGAATAGAAAATAACAGATTCGCATTTGGTCCTTATTCAGTTCATGAGATTGAAGACTTTAGTCCTATACCTTATGCATTTGAAACTGGTGAAAAAGAAACAGCAACAGCTTCAGATGGCACAGAATATGAAGGCTATCAAGTATTCCCAACAGACCAATGTTCTGAAAAGAATCAAGACAGAGATGACGAGGACTGTGATAGAGAAGACGACGATGAAGGTGATGATGAAGAAGATGACGACCCCAGCGACGTCATTCCAGGCAGTCGCTCAAACCATGACGAAGACCGCGAAGACGATTGTGAAGGCGATCCGTTCTGTGATTCAGAAATCATCTGGTTCCACGATGCAGAGACAGGACATCCTGCTTACATCAACATGGATATGCCCAATCTAGGAGAAGATGGTTATGTTATGGAGATGATGCCAATCGATTCATCTGTAGCAGAAGCGCAAGTGGATGCAAACGCAGACGCCGCCAATCCAGAAAAGACAACATTGATAGAATTTGATGCAGATGAAATAACAGACGAAGAATCTGCATTACCTGGTTTTGGCATAATGGCTGCCATTGGTTCCCTGATGATAGCTGGGCGCAGATTCAGAAAGTAAACAGACTTAAGACGCGCCACAGCATGCCTGTATAGGGTAACATGAGCACCCGACAAGGTTTACACGTCGTAACTGGGGCGTTCGGTTACACAGGACGTTGGATTGCCCATCAACTCCTAGAAAAGGGAGAGAAAGTGCGTACCTTGACCAACGCAATCGGTCGAGATGATCCTTTTGATGGAGAGGTTGAGGTTCATCCACTGGATTTTGAGGACAAGGCCGCATTGGTAGAATCATTACGAGGCGCAGATGTACTGTACAATACATACTGGGTACGTTACAACCATCACAGCAAGAACTTCGACCATGCTATCGCCACCAAGAATTGTAAAATCATGTTTGAAGCAGCTATCGAGGCCAAAGTCCGCCGAGTCGTTCATTTCAGCGTGGCTCACCCTGATCAAGCACCAGGGTGGTCCTACTTTCGCGGCAAGGTTGAGAGTGAGAAGAACCTGAGAGAATGTGGAATCTCTTATGCCATCATTCGACCCACCGTCCTGTATGGTGGTGGACGCAACATCTTGGTCAACAATATCGCATGGATGTTACGATACACGCCGGTGTTCGGTGTTTTTGGATGGGGGAATTATCCGATTCAACCCATTCACGTCAGAGACGTTGCCCGGATTTCTATTGAATTAGGCGCCAGCCATGAAAATATCACGAGAGACGCGACCGGTCCTGAAACGTTCCGTTACAAGGACTTTGTCACATTGATTGCATGTAGTATGGGAGTCCGCAGACTGATTGTGCCCATCCCTCCACTCATTGGATGGTTGGCCGGATGGACAATGGGCAAGTTCCTGAAAGATACGGTAATCACTCGCGCCGAGATCCGTGGCCTGATGCGCGGGCTTGTAGCCTCAGAGGAGGAACCGCTGGGCACCATCAAATTTAGTGAATGGATTTCTGAAAAAGGCACTGAGATCGGCCGCCATTATCACAATGACCTGAAAGAACGTCGTTATTCCAGATAATTAAAGTGTAAAGTGATATTTGCACCCCATCTTCAGTAGATTAGAGATGTCACCCGGACAAGCAGAACCTCGCTATGATGGAATAGCACAAAGCCGCCCCGAGAAGACGGAAGCGGAAAGAGCCGAAGAATATAGGAAATGGAAGGAAGGCGATTCTCCCAAGGAGGAAAAAAAAGGAATTTTTGGTACCTCAGACCTCCCCTACAGAGCACAGAGCCTCGGTTCCTCGACATTGCTTGAACAATGGCAACTGAAGGCCGGAATTTCTTTGGGAATCACCTCCATGCTTCTAATCCCTTATTTCAGTTATTGGATCTGGTTCGTACTTTTACCACCTCTCAGGGTGATTGTCCCCTCTTCGCCGTCACTCCAGCTCGATGTATTCACAGGTAATTTCCATGACCATACCATTTGGGGAGGTTGGTTTGTAGAAGGTGGAGCTTTTCTCCCCTCGCTCCTTGGATTCTTGTTGTTTTTCACATATTTCTATTCTCTGGCCAATATGTTCATCCCTGAATACAAAATGAAGCAACATGCGTTCATCGGCCTACTCTGGGTCTGGTTCTTCATTTCCTGGGTAATAGGAATACCGCCCTCTCCGTTTGAGTGGTTCTTCACGGAAATTTAGTGGAGGAGTCGATTTGATTGATGCAAAAATTAATCTTGACAAAGTTGGAGAACTTCTTGAATTGGCCGATTGTCGTGCATTATCAAAAATTGAAGTCCTTTCCGGTGGCTGGGCGAATTCAAATTATCTAGTAACATGCGATGATGGAACAAAAGTCGTACTGAAAATTTGGCGAGAAAAAATCCCTGATGCGGTTCAAGAAATGAATTCAGGCATAGATTGGATTGCAAAACACGGGGTGCCAACTCCTGCCCCCCTCAAATTGAAAAATGGGGAAAGCATGATCGTAGTCGATGGTTTTGCTTGGATTCTGCTTCCATTCATCAATGCTCCATGGATCTCACAAGATGTGGCTTCATTGAAATCTCTCGGCCTTGCTATGGCTGGTCTCCACGCCGTCCCTAATGCAGGACATTTTGGGACTCATTATTCGATGGGGGTCGATATTTGGCCGGAACTTTTTGAACGTGCAGAATCTGAAGATAAATGGTCGCCGTTCCTAAGAATGTTAGAAGAAGAATTTATCAAATTAGATGAAAAAATTCCTTTAAATTTACCCAAAGGCGTGATTCACGGTGATTTGTTTCAAGACAATATCCTAGGGCACCCTGGCGAAGTTTTAGCGATTCTTGATTTTGAGGAGGTGTGTTTTAACATACTGGCAATCGATTTGGTTGTAGCGTTCATCGGATGCTGCTGGATTGATGAAAAACCGGTCGAAGAATTGTGGTTTTCACTCTTATCTGGCTATGAATCGGTACGCCCACTTTCGCCAGAAGAAAGAGCCGCCTTACCTGAATTATACCGGTACGCCAACCTCTCAGTCGCTGCTTGGCGTTATCGAAAATTTATCTTGGATGAAGAAGATTCGGAACATGCTGGAAGATATTTATTGATGATGAAAAGATTGGAAGAATCTGTTGAATTTCTAACTGAAATTCGAAAATAAGGGATTTGGGATAAAAAGAAATTATTATAATCACTCCACAGAAGGCAATTCGTGATAGACCTTCGTAGCGATACGGTAACCCAGCCCACGGAAGGCATGCGTGAAGCCATGGCCAAAGCAGTCCTCGGAGATGATGTTTTAGGCGACGATCCAACAGTAATTGAATTACAAGAGAAGGCAGCCAAGATCCTCGGAAAGGAAACCGCCCTCTATGTTCCATCGGGCACAATGTCAAACATTGTAGCAACTAGAACCCACACTTCACCAGGCGATGAAATAGTAACAGAGGCTCACAGCCATGTTTACAGATACGAAGGAGGCGCCTTTGCAGCCCTTTCAGGCAGTTCCATAGCATTAGTCCATGCAAAGAACGGACTGATGACTCCTGAAGGAGTATCAAATTCAATCAGAAAGGCTGAAGGAAGTTTATCCCATTATCCAAACGGAAGTCTGGTTTGTGTAGAAAATACAGCACAAGGAGGGGGTGGCACAGCGTATTCACAAGATACGGTGGATGAGATTTGTAAAATTGCCAGAGAAAGAGATTGTAAATTACACATGGACGGCGCGCGACTTTTCAACGCAGCAGTAGCAAGCGGAACGGACCCAGCACGAATTGTCCGGGATTTTGACACGGTTTCAATATGTCTTTCCAAAGGTCTAGGAGCGCCAGTTGGTTCAATTTTAGTCGGCAGTAAAGCAGACCTTGCAGAAGCTCACAGATGGAGAAAGATGTTTGGAGGAGGAATGAGGCAAGCTGGAGTGATAGCTTCAGCAGGAATCTACGCCCTTGAAAACAATATAGAACGCTTGAGTGAAGACCATAAAAGAGCCAGAAGACTTGCAGAAGCATTGAATGAAATGCCGGCCTTCTCAATCGATCTCGACACAGTTCAATCAAACATAGTGTTCATTGGAATAGGTAAAGGAAAGACGAAAGAAGTCATTGCGGCTCTTTCTGAACAAGGTGTCGAGATTCTGGGGATAGACGACTCGACTGTCCGGGCCGTATTCCACCTTCATATTGCTGACGAAGATTTAGAGAAAGCAATAGAAGCATTCAAAAGAATACAACAATAATTGTCAATAATAGAATTACAGAAAAAAGTAAGAGCCTTGTATCTAGAATTGAGACGATCGGGGCCTTTACTCTTTCATTGGAAAGTATCCGTTCCCAGAGCCGTTTCAGATCTCCGGAAAACAAAAGAGGAATGATTGCAAAACCAATCAAATCCTCTTGAACCGGGTCTATATTTAATATTGCCACAGGTAAAAAAAGAATGGCAGTATCTCTGCATGAATATATTCTTAGCCATTTTTGATTCTTCATTAAGAATCCATAAAGTGAAAGCAACCCAATGAAGATGATTGTAATACCAAGAATTAATTCGCGAAAACTGTTTACCAGGCTGGTGTTTGAGGTCGCGCGGAAGTATATTTCATCAAATACTATTAGAGCACCAAGGCCACAAACACACAAAGAGTAACAAACGCTGGTATAGGTAACAACAGTCATCCATTCTTTACGAAGTAATCTAAGAATATTTCCAACCCACCTCCCAAGTCGAGTCCATGCAGTTTCTCCCTTCTCAATTTCTTCGAGAATCTCAAATTCTTCTTCAACTCTGTCAGATGTAGCATCTTGATCCAGAATACTTCCTTCTGGTGAATCAACACTTTCACCAGTTAACGACAACGCTTCTTCTGAAGTTTCAGATCCTTTAGAACGAAACCTGGGTCTCGCCAAGAAAATCGTTAGTGAAACTAAAATTACTGCACCTAGAATGATCCAGAAAAACAACTCTATAGTGTAATTCCAAGCACGAAACATCAGGAGAAACCGAGCCTATCTATGATTTAAGGTTTCTTAGTCTTGACAAAACACCAAGAAAGTGAATGGAACTAAAACAAGATCAAAGCACAAAGAAACAAGATCCACACGAAAATCAACACACCCATCTCATTTATTTCCACATCATAAAGAGTACTACTTTTACCAAGATTCCAGCCATCATGCACAGTATCTTGCCTAATGACGGGGCTTGATCTAGGGGGTTTG
>SCKS01000022.1 GCA_004124465.1 Fidelibacterota bacterium | reverse complement strand
GGAAGTCATGTGGCATTCGGGAGTTTCGGCATGAAGGCTGTGGAACCCGGCTGGGTAACTGCAAGACAGATCGAATCAGCCCGTGTAGCAATCATTCGGCAGATCAGAAAGCATGGTCGCATGTGGATCAGGATTTTCCCTGATAAGCCCATTACCAAGAAACCCGCCGAAGTGAGAATGGGGAAAGGCAAAGGAGCTCCAGACCAGTGGGTGGCGGTGGTGAAGCCCGGAAGAATTCTTTTTGAAGTGGAAGGTGTTGATAAGGATTTAGCAGCAGAGGCGTTCCGTATTGCCGGACACAAGTTATCCGTTAAAACAAAATTGTCTGAGCGAAGAGAATTTACTGGTTGATCCAGATTTATTAGGTATGAAGAGAGAAGAATTGAAAGAATTATCAATTGATGAGCTAAAATCTCGCTTGATAGATGTCCAGCAAGAGTTGGAGGAACTGAAGTTTCAAAAGGCGCTCCAGCAACTAGAGAACCCACTCCAGCTACGTTATTTGCGAAAAGAGATTGCTCAGATAAAAACAGTGCTTAATGAATTTGAACTTGGTATCAGACAGGCGGAAGCATAACGATCATGGTTGAAAGAGGACAAAAACAGATTCTTGCTGGGGTGGTGGTGAGCGACCGTATGGAAAAAACTGTTCGTGTGGAAGTGAAGCGACGGGTTCTTCATCCTGTGTACAAGAAGTATATCATAAAAAAGAAGAAATACAGTGCTGACACGGGCCAGCATGAATGCAATAATGGTGACAAAGTGAAGATTCTGTCCGTACGCCCCATGAGTAAAACAAAGCGGTGGCGGGTGACGGAGATAGTTGAAAAAGGCAGAACCAGCTAAAGTTCATTTGCACAAAATAAAGAAGATTCATGATTCAGTCAGAAACAAGATTAAAAGTTGCAGACAACACAGGTGCGAAGGAAGTACTCTGCTTCAAAGTGTTAGGCGGATCCAAGCGGAGGTACGCCTCTATCGGTGACATTATTGTTGTTTCCGTTAAGCAGGCAATCCCCGGTGGTATGGTGAAGAAGGGTGAAAAGTCTCGTGCTGTGATTGTGAGAACGCGAAAAGAGGTTGGTCGTAAAGATGGCACCTATGTTAGGTTTGATGATAATGCGGCCGTTTTACTCACAGACTCAGGTGAACCCCGGGGGACAAGAATTTTCGGGCCTGTAGCCCGCGAACTTCGCGAAAAAGGTTTTATGCGGATCATTTCCATGGCGCCGGAGGTGATATAGTGAGAATTCGAACAGGTGACACGGTTGAAGTGATTTCCGGTGATGACCGGGGAAAACAGGGTAAAGTGCTCAGTGTGAATCCCAAGTCTCAGCGACTGATTATTGAGGGAATCAACTTTATGAAACGCCATTCGAAGCCGACCCAACAGAATCAGCAAGGGGGTATAATTGAAAGAGAAGCGTCTGTTCACGCCTCCAATGTGATGCTGGTTGTTGCAGGTAGTAGGACCCGCGTTGGTCATCGTTTACTGGACACTGGTAGAAAGATTAGAGTCGCCCGTAAGACAGGCGAAGATATCGATTCTTAGGAGAGCAGTTGGCTGAAGCAAAGAAAAAAGTGACTGCAAAAAAAGCAAAACCAAAACCGAAGGTAAAGTCTAAAGCGAAGCCATCGGCTAAGCCCAAGGGCAACGGAAAAAATACGACTGATATGAATGGTTATCTTCCCAACCTGATCACCCTTTTCAAGGATAATATCTCTCCAGCACTTCAGAAACAGCTTGGGTTAAAAAATCCATATCAGGTGCCTAGGATCCAAAAAATCTCTTTGAATATCGGTATCGGTAATGCTCGTGAAGAAAAGAACGCGTTGGAACATGCCATTAACGATCTCACAACAATTACTGGTCAGAAGGCTGTGGTAACTAAAGCCAAGAAAGCCATCTCCAATTTCAAGCTTCGGGTGGGGGACCCGGTTGGGACAAGAGTAACACTCCGCCGCCAGCGCATGTACGAATTTTTGGAGCGACTTATAAGCATTGCTCTACCTCGTGTAAGAGACTTTACTGGTCTTTCCGTAAAATCTTTTGATGGTCGTGGTAATTACAGCTTTGGTATCCTGGAACAGATTGTGTTTCCGGAAATAGATTACGATAAGATTGACAAAATACGGGGACTGGACATCACTATCACCACCAGTGCCAAGACAGATGAGGGGGCATACCTTCTTCTGAAATCCCTCGGTTTTCCGTTCAGGCTGGATAATCGCTTTGAGCGAGCAGCCAGGCCCGCCGAAGAGGCGGCTGATTTAGAAGAGGTTAATTAATGGCTAAAAAATCACTCATATTCAAGGCAAACAAAATACCGAAGTTTCAAGTTCGCAAGTATCACAGATGTGCAAAATGTGGTAGGTCCCGCGCTTTCCTAAGAAAGTTTGGTCTCTGTCGTCTTTGCTTCCGGGAACTTGCTTTAAAGGGAGAAATCCCTGGCGTCACGAAGGCCAGCTGGTAATAAGGAGAGAAAACAAAAAGTGAGTATGACAGATCCAGTCGCCGATTTGCTGACAAGAGTTCGCAACGGCTTGCATATGGGCAAGCGGTGGGTGGACGTCCCTTCTTCAAATCTTAAGAAACGTATCCTCTATATTCTTAGGGAAGAACATTACATCAAGGACTTTATTGTTATTAATCACCCAGTCAAGAAGGAATTGCGCGTTTTTCTTAAGTACGACAGGAATGGTGAACCTGTTATCCAGCATATTGCAAGAGAGAGCAAGCCGGGTCGCCGTCTTTATGTGGGGGCAGGAGAAATTCCAAGAATTCTCGATGGCCTCGGCGTTGCCATATTAACCACGTCGAAAGGCGTAATTTCAAACAAAGTTGCAAAAAAACTGAATATTGGTGGTGAACTGATTTGCAGTGTCTGGTAAAGATATGTCAAGAATAGGAAAACAACCTATTTCAGTTCCTGAAGGGGTTGAAGTGTCTCAGGATGCTAGGCTTGTATCTGTCACGGGACCAAAAGGAAACCTGAGCTTTGAAGTTCATCCGGATATGGAAGTAAAACAGGAAAACAGTCATCTTCTGGTGGAGCGTCCCAGTGATAATAAAGCACACCGCTCGCTTCATGGTACTACCAGAGCTATAATCTCCAATATGGTGCAAGGCGTTACTGAAGGGTTCACCAAAGAATTAGAGATTAATGGTGTTGGCTATACGGCAAATCTCGAAGGTAAAAGGTTGAAGCTGACGCTCGGTTTTTCTCACGATATCTATTTTGAACCACCAGAGGGGATTGAGATTAAGGCTGCAAAAATTTCCATATCTGTCTCCGGTATAAATAAAGAACTTGTTGGAGAGGTTGCTGCCAAAATCAGATCATTTCGCCCACCTGAACCTTACAAAGGCAAGGGAATCCGCTATGTAGGAGAATATGTCCGGATCAAAAAGGGTAAGACAGTGGGTGAATAAGCCATGAAAGAGCAGTTACAAAAGGCAGAACGGAGAGAGCGAAGACGGCGCAGGAGTAAACGCCACGCCTTCGGCACAGAAGCAAGGCCTCGGCTTGTGGTTTACCGTAGCTTATCACATATTTACGGTCAACTGGTGGACGATGTTTCTGGTAAAACACTTGTGACGGCTTCATCAAGTGAGAAAGCTATCGCTCCAAAGTCTAAAAAGCCTGTGACTAAAACTGAGCTAAGCTCCATGGTGGGCAAGGAGCTGGCTACAAGAGCGAAAAAGAAAAAAATATCTAAAGTTGTTTTTGATCGGAACGGGTTCCTCTATCACGGCCGTGTAAAGGCTTTTGCAGACGGTGCCCGCGAAGGAGGGCTTAAGTTTTGAGCAGCATCAACCCGACTGAACTGGAACTGAACGAAGAAACTGTTATCAAGATTAATAGAGTGGCCAAAGTAGTGGCGGGAGGCCGTCGTTTTCGCTTTAGTTCTCTTGCAGCCATTGGTGACGGAAAAGGCCATGTGGGGTTAGGTTACGGAAAGGCGAACGAGGTGATATCAGCCATTTCCAAATCGAAAGAAAACGCCAAGAAAAACATGTTTCGTGTTCCAGTTATCAATGGGACAATCCCCCATAAAATTGAAGGAAAATTTGGTGCAGCTAAAGTTATGCTTAAACCGGCATCACCTGGAACGGGTATTATCGCTGGTGGCGCTGTGCGGGCACTTATTGAGCAGGCTGGAATTACTGATGTGCTCACCAAACGATACGGTTCTACAAACATAAATAATATTGTGAGAGCTGTAGAGGTGGCACTGAGAAATTTGCAAGATCCTGTATCTGTCGCCAACAGGCGTGGAATAACAATTGGTGAGGTGTTCAGTTAAATATTAATCATGGCTAAAAAATCACCGAAATCTTTGCAAATAACTCAGATTAAAAGCGCAATAGGTTACAATCAAAAGGCAAAAAAAACATTGCGTGCACTTGGTCTTCGCAAAATGCATCAGTCTGTTGTTCATACTGATACGCCGGTAATCAGAGGTATGGTAAATAAGGTAAGTTTTCTTTTGAAAGTGGATGAAGCGCTATGAAGTTGAGTGATCTGAAAGCTCCTGAGAGTCTCAGCAAACCGCGGAAACGGCTTGGACGGGGGGATGCTTCCGGTACGGGAGGAACAGCCGGTCGAGGTAATAAGGGTTATCACTCTCGTTCAGGCAGTAAGCGGAGAACGTGGTTTGAAGGAGGTCAGATGCCTCTTCAGAGGAGAGTGCCCAAGCGCGGCTTCACCAATGCCAGATTTAAGAATGAGTATCAAAATGTCAGCCTTTCGGCTATCTCTAAACTTGATGATGAGAAAGTTGATGTTGCCACCATGCTTGAAAAGGGTGTTATCAAATCTGCTGCCAAACCTGTGAAAGTTCTTGCCAATGGTGACATTGAGAGAGCTGTGGAAGTTTATGCCCATGCATTCAGCGCAACTGCAGCTGAGAAGATTGAAAAAGCAGGTGGGAAAGCGATTGTAGGATGATCGATAAATTCAGAAATATCTTTGCCATCCCCGAGCTAAGACAGCGCATTTTTTTCACTCTTTCGCTGCTGGTTGTAGTTCGGATCGGTGCACATATTCCTGTGCCAGGTATTAACACGGAAGCGCTCGGTGCTGCCGTTCAAAATTTCCAGAACACCCTTTTTGGACTGTACGATCTTTTCGCTGGCGGTGCTTTTCAGAAGGCGACCATTTTTGCTCTGGGTATAATGCCTTACATATCAGCATCTATTATTCTTCAGCTCATGGGTGTCGTAGTGCCCTACTTTCAGCGTTTACAAAAAGAGGGAGATGAAGGGAGAAAGAAAATAACCCAGATTACCCGTTACGGTACGGTTCTCATAGCATCTTTACAGGCGTACAGCATTGCAATTTTCCTTGAGAATTTGAAGTCTACGGCGGGTGGTTTTCAGATGACGGTCGTGCCTGAACCGGGGCTCAGCTTCAGGCTTTTGACAATGATTACACTTGTGACGGGTGTCATTTTTATCATGTGGCTTGGGGAACAGATTACGGAGCGAGGAATTGGTAACGGTATTTCACTGATTATTATGGTAGGCATTGTTTCAAGGCTGCCTAACGTTATTGTCAGCGAAATATCTCTTATTCAAGAAGAAGTGAGAGGGCCCCTGACAGAAGTTGTTTTGCTGGGTATCATGTTTATTATTGTGGCATTTGTTGTTCTCTTAACTCAAGGGACACGGAAGATTCCTGTTCAATACGCGAAACGTATTGTAGGCCGCAAAGTTTACGGTGGACAGTCCACTCACATTCCTTTGCGAGTAAACACTGCAGGTGTTATGCCCATCATTTTTGCTCAATCCATCATGTTTCTTCCCAATACCATTGCAATGTTTTTTCAGGGTAGTGAATTCATGCAGGGCATTATGCGAGTTTTTTCTCCCCAGCACTGGTTCTACTGGATGGTGTTCGGACTGACCATCATTTTCTTTACCTACTTTTATACCGCTATTGCTTTCAATCCGCAGGAAGTGGCTGAAAACATGAGGAAGCACGGCGGATTCATCCCCGGCGTCAGACCTGGAAAGAAAACATCAGAATTCATCGATAACATCCTGAGTAAGGTGACGTTACCAGGATCTGTATTTCTCGCTTTTGTTGCTATTTTCCCCTTCATTCTGATGAATACTATGGATGTGGGCTATGATCTCGCGTCGTTTTTCGGTGGCACCGGTCTGCTCATTATCGTTGGTGTTGCTCTGGATACTCTGCAGCAAGTTGAATCTCACCTCTTGATGCGGCACTATGACGGTTTCCTTAAGAAAGGGCGTATTCGCGGCCGGAGGCGTGCTTAAGATGGTAAACATTCGAAGTGAAAGAGAAATCGGAAAAATCAGAGAGAGCAGTCGGATCGTTTATGAAACACTTTCTGCCCTTTCGGAAAAGATTGTTTTAGGTGCAACTGGAAAGGAACTAGATCAGTTTGCTGAAACCTTTATCCGGGGTCAAGGTGGGGAGCCTGCCTTCAAGGGATATATGGGTTACCCGTCCACTCTTTGCATTTCAATCGATGATGAAGTGGTTCACGGTATTCCCGATGCTCGAAAATTGCAGAATGGTGATATTGTCAGTATCGATTGTGGCGTTTTGAAGGATGATTATTATGGAGATAGCGCCCGGACATACGCTGTGGGTGATGTGGCTTCAGATGTGCGAGATTTGATGAGGATAACAGAAGAAGCTCTCTACATCGGTGTGGAAAAAGCAATCCTTGGGAATCACGTGTCAGATATAGGTCACGCAATTCAGTCTCACGTGGAGGAACACAGCTTTTCAGTTGTGAGAGAATTGGTCGGTCACGGTATTGGCAGGGAGCTTCATGAAGATCCGCAGATCCCCAACTATGGGTCTCCCGGTCAAGGCGTGGAACTGAAGGAAGGGATGTGCATTGCCATAGAACCGATGGTGAACCTCGGAGATAAAGAAATCTTTACGAAGGATGATCACTGGACAATCTGCACCAGAGACGGTAAGCCATCAGCACATTTTGAACATACAGTTTTGGTGGGGAAAGTTGGTGCCCAGATTTTGAGTAACGGAGTTTCTGAGAAAGCAGCTGACTACGCAGTTGCCTAAAGTGTGATATGAAAGTAAGAGCATCGGTCAGAAAAATATGTGACAAGTGCAAAATCATTCGTCGGAAGGGTGTAGTTAGAGTGATTTGCGCAAACCCGAAACATAAGCAAAGGCAAGGATAATTATGGCCCGAATAGCTGGTGTTGATTTACCTAGGGACAAGAAAGTAGAATTTTCACTCTGCTATATTTACGGCATTGGGCGGACTTCCGCGCAGAAAGTGCTAGCTGAATCCGGCGTTGATGGCAATATCCGTGTAAAAGATTTGACGGAGGATCAGGTGTCAGCCATTCGTGGAGCGGTGGGGGACATGAAGGTGGAAGGTGAAATGAGGACCGAGAACACCATGAATATTAAGCGTCTCATGGATATTGGCTCATATAAAGGTTACCGTCACCGCCGCGGTCTTCCTGTAAATGGTCAGAGAACAAAAACAAATGCACGTACCCGAAAAGGGAAGAAGCGGACTGTTGGTCTCGGCAAGAAAACAGCAGTCGGCAAGAAAGGATAATAGAGGAAATTTATGGCAAAGCCGAAACGTAAGAAGAAGAAAGTTCTCACTTCAGATGAGGGTGTTGCTCATATCAAGGCGACATTCAATAATACAATCATTACACTCACTGATTTGCACGGCAATGTGGTTGCCTGGGCCAGTGCCGGTGCTATGGGGTTCAAAGGGTCTCGAAAAAGCACATCTTTTGCCGCCGGTCAGGCCGCCGAGAAGGCTGCCAATATAGCGCTCGATATTGGATTGAAACGAGTGAGAGTTGAGGTTAAAGGTCCGGGATCCGGCCGTGAGTCGGCCATCAGATCACTTGCTGTTGTTGGTCTGGAGATAACCGCAATTAAGGATGTGACTCCCATCCCTCATAATGGATGTCGCCCGCCCAAGAGGCGCAGGGTATAGGAGAAGCGAAGTAATGGCACGTTATATAGGACCAAAAGCAAAGATTGCCCGGAAGTTTGGCGAAAACATATTCGGCAATGCCAAGATTACCAAAATCCTTGAGCGTAAGAATTATGCTCCAGGCCAGCATGGACAAAGCCGCCGCCGCCGGCCTTCCAATTATGGTCTTCAGCTAAAGGAGAAGCAGAAAATCAAACATATGTACGGCTTACTTGAGCGGCAGTTCAGAAAGTTTTTTCAAAAGGCTGATAAGATTAGTGGTGAGACAGGACTTAACTTACTCCAACTTCTTGAACGCCGACTCGACAATGTCGTTTACAGACTGGGTTTTTCGCCAACACGGGCGGCAGCCAGGCAACTGGTAAATCATAAGCACTTTCTTGTGAACGGTAAATCTGTAAACATTCCTTCTTATTTAGTGAAAGAGAATGATCAGATCAGCGTCCGAAGCAAGAGCAGGAAACTGGCGGTTGTTCACGACTCCGTTAAACGAGTGAGAGGTGATCTTGATTCAGGTTGGCTGTCTCTTGATAAAGCTTCTCTGTCTGGGGTGGTGACGAAACTGCCAGAAAAACAAGATTTTGATGCGACTCTCAAAGTACAGATGGTCGTAGAACTCTATTCAAAGTAGTAATAGAAAGGGACACTCAATATGGCATCCAACAATGGTGAACTAAAGTTCAAAGTTGACAAGAAATCGCGCACTGATGAGTTTGGTCGTTTCACTCTAGAACCTCTTGAAAGAGGTACCGGAATAACGGTGGGCAATGCTATGCGCCGGGTCCTCATGACCAGCATACCCGGTTCAGCTATCAATGCGGTAAAAATTGATGGCGTTTTGCATGAATATGCCACACTCGAAGGTGTTACTGAAGATGTGTCTGACATCATTCAGAATTTGAAGCAGGTACGTTTCAAGCTGACCGATCCCAAACCGGACAAGATCCAGCTGAGTTTCAGCGGAAAGGGTCAGTTTACGGCAAAGGATATCGATGGTGCATCACAGCAATACAAAGTGATGAATCCCGATCTTTCCATTGCTACCATGAATGATAAAGCAAACTTCACCATCGAACTTCAACTTTCAGTGGGAAAAGGTTATGTCGATGCTGACAGTCACCAGAGAATCGATTCTCCCATTGGAACTGTTTACATAGACTCCATTTTTAATCCTGTTTCTAGGGTGACCTATGACGTGGAACCTGTTTCATCAGCCAAAGACAGTCTTGAGCGGCTCATATTGGACGTCCACACCGATGGTACAATTACACCTGAGAACTCCGTCAGTTTCGCTGCCCGCGCTTTGACAGAGTACTTCAACATGTTCAAGATTTCTGACGAGGAGCCCATTCTTGAAGTTGCTGAAGAAATTGATGAAGAGGCACTTCATATTCGGGAGGTTCTACAGAGATCAATCGATGAGATGGAACTGTCTGTCCGCAGTCACAACTGCCTGAAGGCAGCAGGTATTGATACAATCATTGATCTTGTTTCAAAAGAAGAGAACGCAATGCTGAAGTATAAGAATTTTGGCCGTAAGTCACTCTCTGAATTGATCGAGAAACTGGACGAAATGGAGCTCTCTTTTGGCATGGATGTGGGAAAATACATGCTGAAAACTGACGCATAAGAGAAATCATGAGACATCAGAAAAGAGTCAAAAAACTCGGCCGGAACGCCAGTCATCGAAAAGCGACACTGTCCAACCTTGCTTCTTCGCTTATCGAGCACAAACGGATCAAGACAACTCACTCCAAAGCGAAAGCAACTCAGCAATTCATCGAGCCTCTCATCACGAAAGCCCGACGGGGTACGCTCCACGATAGGAGAACAGTCCTCAAGCATATCAAGAAACCTGATATTGTGAAGCTTCTTTTTGATGAAGTAGCACCTCATTATGCCGATCGGCCGGGCGGTTATACCAGAGTGACTAAACTTGGTTTTCGTGATAACGACTGTGCCTCCGTTTCCATGTTGGAGTTCGTCGATTTCGCAGGTATAGAATCAGAAAGCACAGAAGAAGAGAGCAAAAAGTCCTCACAGAAGAAGGCGAAGGTTAAAGCGGTACCCGCTGAAGATTAGGAACGGCGACAGACTGATGCTCAGGATTAAAAAGGCAGCTGTTTCGGTTGCCTTTTTTCTTTTCTGCGTAAGTTCTGGGGACGGACAACCTTCCGCTTCCAATCTTGATTTCCGCGCCATATGGGTCGTGAGGCATTCCATGGTTTCTCCTGAGGAGATTGATCGGGCGCTCCTCTTTGCTAAAGTTCATCATTTCAATCATGTATTCCTTCAAGTTCGTGGGCGGGGGGAAGCCTTCTACAACAGTCAATTCGTCATTAAATCTCAACTCGTTACTGATCCGCAGTTTGATCCTCTGAAATATGCAGTTGAAAAAGGTCACATTCTTGGGCTTAAAGTTCATGCCTGGATTAACGTTCTTTTAGCATGGTCCTCTCCTCGTTTCCCGGAAAGCCCCGATCATATCGTAAATAAATTTCCGGAGTGGATGGACAGGAGTTCTATTGGTGAAACAACTTCCACTGGTGATCTGACAAAAAGTAAAGAAGTGGCTGTCCAGAAATATCTGTCCCCGTCGCATCCAGGGGTCTTCAATTATCTTGAGAAGGTAGCGGATGAGCTGATTTCAAACTACGATTTGGATGGAATTCATCTTGATTACATTCGTTATGGCGATTCTGATTTCGGTTACAACATGGCCGCGAGGATAAACTTCGAACGCCAACACGGTGTTGATCCTCTAAAGTTATTGACCGACAACGGTAACGGATATGTTAACAATAGTAACGATGAGAAACAGCTTTTGTATAATAAATGGGCGACATTCAGAAGGAAAGCCTTGACAAGACTTGTAAAAAACTTCAGCGGTCTTGTTCTCAGAAAAAACCCAGAGTGCCTGATCACTGCAGCTGTAAAGCCAAACCCCTCCGTTGCCAAGAACAGATATTTTCAGGAGTGGGACAAGTGGTTGGCTGAAGGACTTGTGGATTATGTGGTACCCATGAATTATGCTACAGAACTGAGAAAATTTGCTAAAGAGATTGACAACATTTATGAAGCAGTGCCGCGAAAATACTGGCCGGGAATTATTATGGGAGTTGCGGCATATAATCAGAAGGCACTGGATACACGGGACAAGATCAAATACAGCCGGGTGACCGGTATAAGCGGCATTGCCGTTTTTTCTTATGATGCCCATAAATCTGCCATCGATTTTTTTTCGCCTATTGCTGAGGAACTTGCCAAGTAAAAAAGACAGGCTCTAAATTCATTTTTCTACGTGACTGAACCGAGGGAAATACGCGCGCCAACAGGTACTGAGCTTACCTGTAAAGGGTGGCAGCAAGAAGCTGCCTTCAGGATGATCCAGAACAATCTCGATCCGGACGTTGCTGAGATTCCTGAAGAATTGGTTGTGTATGGTGGGGCCGGAAAAGCGGCAAGGAACTGGGAATGTTTCGATGCTATTCTTGCCACTTTGAAAGAGCTGGAAAGTGACGAAACTTTGCTTGTCCAGTCAGGTAAGCCAGCAGCCGTTTTCAAAACACATTCTTATGCACCACGGGTGCTTATATCGAACTCCATGCTTGTTCCTAACTGGGCTGACTGGGAAACTTTTCGTGAACTGGACAAGCTCGGGCTAATTATGTATGGGCAGATGACAGCGGGAAGCTGGATATATATTGGCACTCAAGGGATTCTGCAAGGGACATACGAGACTTTCGCTGCCGCTGCTGATAAACACTTCGGTGGTGATTTGAGTGGGAAGCTCATCTTGACGGCCGGTTTGGGCGGTATGGGGGGTGCTCAACCGCTGGCTGCCACCATGAACGGAGCGGTGATGATCGCTGTTGAAGTAGATAAGAAAAGGATTCAGAGGCGAGTAGATACGGGCTATATCGATGTAATGGCGGAAAATTTTGACGAAGCTCTTCGGCTGGCAAGGGGAGCTCAAGAGAAAAAAGAGGCTAAGTCAATTGGTCTTCTTGGCAATGCCGCCGACTTATTCCCGGAATTTTTGGATCGGGAAATAATTCCAGATATGGTGACAGATCAAACGTCGGCTCATGACGAACTTTACGGTTATATTCCTAACGAAATTCCGTGGGATGCTGTGGAATCGGTACGGGAGAACGATCCGGACAAATACATTCATCTTTCTTATCAAGCGATGGCAAATCACTGCCGGTCCATGGTGGAGATGCAGGCACGGGGCGCCGTTGTTTTCGATTATGGGAACAATCTCAGGGGACAGGCAAAGAAAGGCGGACTTAAAGAAGCGTTTGACTATCCCGGATTTGTGCCGGCATATGTTCGCCCGCTGTTTTGTGACGGCAAGGGGCCGTTTCGCTGGGTAGCGCTCTCAGGGAATCCTGACGATATCGCCAAGACCGATGAGAAAGTTCTTGAGTTGTTTCCGAAAGACAAGGCACTCTGCCGCTGGATCGAGATGGCGCACGAAAAAGTTCAATTTCAGGGACTCCCAGCAAGGATCTGCTGGCTCGGCTATGGGGACAGAGCAAAGCTGGGCCTGGCCATGAATGAAATGGTCGCTTCCGGTGAGATCTCGGCGCCTATTGTTATCGGTCGGGATCATCTGGATACCGGTTCGGTGGCGTCACCTTATCGGGAAACTGAAGGAATGAAAGACGGTAGTGACGCCATTGCCGACTGGCCCGTCTTGAACGCACTTTTGAACACCGCCAGCGGTGCCAGCTGGGTTTCGGTGCATCATGGCGGAGGGGTCGGGATGGGGCTATCAATCCATGCCGGTCAGGTGATTGTTGCTGACGGGACGCCTGAAATGGCGGGAAGACTGGAACGTGTTTTGAATAACGATCCAGGCATCGGTATTGTACGCCACGCCGATGCGGGGTATGAACGGGCTAAGAAAAATGCACGTGATTCCGTTATTAAAATTCCTATGCTTAAATCGTAGCACCGCTATTTACTAAATGGCACTCAAGATTACGGACATAGGTGAACTGACCACATTCAATTCAGACAAAAACAGAATAATCCGAATGACCGGTATGGATATGATTATCGAAGAAGGGCGTATATCAGAGATTGATGAAGGTCTGCCTGATGCCGATGAAAAAGTGGACGCTTCTGGCCGGCTTGTAACGCCCGGTTTTGTAGATGCTCATACACACCCTGTTTTTGCCAAAGCACGTGCCGATGAATTTGGTATGCGTATTTCTGGAAAGAGTTATCAGGAAATCGCAGATCAGGGGGGTGGAATCCGGGCCAGCGTCAAAGCAGTGCGGGAGATGCCGGAAAAACAGTTACTGGAATTGACAAAGAATCATCTTGAGGATTTTCTCTCTCTAGGGACAACCACTGTTGAGGCAAAGAGCGGCTACGGCTTGTCTACCGAATCTGAGCTAAAGTCTCTGATGGTTTTGTCAAAAGCGGCTGATTCTGTCGCCATTAATGTGGTACCTACCTTTTTGGGTGCTCACGATTTCCCCCATGAATTTGCCGATAATAGGAGAGGTTATGTTGATCTCATTTGTGATGAGATGATCCCCGCTGTGACGAAACAGGGGATTGCTCAATTCTGCGATGTCTTTTGTGAAAACGGTTGGTTCGATGTTGAAAGTTCACGCCGAATATTGGAAACAGGCAAGGAACATGGATTGAAACCACGCTTACACGCAGATGAGTTTGTTGCTTCTGGAGCAGCCGAACTAGCGGCGGAAGTGGGTGCTTTCTCAGCTGACCACCTCATGCATGTGAGCGATGAAGGCATTCGCAAAATGGCAGAGGCCGGTGTGGTAGCAATCCTGCTTCCGGGAACCACTTTTTTTCTCGGCAAGCAAACTTATGCTCCTGCAAGAAAATTGATGGATGCTGGTGTTGAGGTAGCAGTCGCCACAGATTTTAATCCTGGCAGCTGTAGCATACAGTCCATGCCATTTATAATGAATCTCGCCTGTCTCTATCTTGGCATGTCGATAGAAGAATCATTTATGGGTACTACGCACGTCGCTGCGAAATCTCTGGGATGGGAAAACAGAGTCGGTTCACTTGAAGTCGGAATGGAGGCGGATGTTGTTATATGGGATGTGGACAGACTTGAAGGAATTCCGTATCATGTGGG
Organism: Fidelibacterota bacterium; assembly: GCA_004124465.1. Classification (GTDB taxonomy): domain Bacteria; phylum Fidelibacterota; class Marinisomatia; order Marinisomatales; family S15-B10; genus UBA2125. Next base: position 5,032 of record SCKS01000022.1, on the reverse strand, counting down.
TGGGAATAAAGTTCACAAAGTTATTAAATCGGGCCGGGGAGTGGTTTATGGAGGAAAGTGATTTGAATTCACGAAAAGCGTTTGCTAAATTCGCCGCACCCTAGGTAGTCAGACGGAACACAATTTTGAAAAAACATATAATTATTGCTGGTTTCTTTTTTCTCACTTCGCCAATGGTTTTTTGCAATCAAAAATATTTCAATCAAGTTCAAAAAGCTGCCAAGGCGTACCGTGTTACAATCCCCAAAGACAAGATGAAAATTGTTCCTGATGCAAAAGGAAAAGATTCTTTTTATATCACATTGGCAAGTAATCGTAACAATTTTGAAATGGTTATGCTTGTGGGCTACATAGCTGCCGGCCAGGCCATGAAAACAGGTTACGTGCCAGAAACTTTTTTTGTATCGGTAGATGTGCCGCTAGGTGAAGGTTTCAGACTTGTGACTTCTGCAACAAAGGAAGATTTGCAACAACTGTTGTTAGGTAAGATCAATACCGCACAGTTTGTTAGAAAAGTAAAATACCTTTAAACAACCTAAAGGAGAGAACCATGGAATTAGATCCATTTGGATTGCAATCTGTTTTTAGTACCTATGCCAGAGCTATTGGCTGGTCAGTAGTTGCTGCACTGGGTTTTTCTATCGGTATCGGTCTAGCTCTGAAAGTTTTTGACTGGATGTCCACTGATATTGATGAATGGGAAGAGATCAAAAAGGGGAACATGGGTGTTTCTCTGATCTTTATTACCCTGATAGCGTCAGTTGCATTTCTTGTGCATAAAGTCCTCTAGGCCAGCGGCTTAGTTTCCAGTAATTTCTATCGCCAAGCTAAAGCGGGCTTTCGCCCGCTTTTTTGTTTTGAGGCATTGCAAATAAAGTAGAAGACTTGATTCTTCAACAGAACAACCAATTGTATATCCCTACACAGGGGCGTAAATTTTCCGGCTTTTTCGAGAGAACTCCATTGGCAACAACAGCTGATATTCGTACTGGTATGGTGATTGAGCATAAAGGTCACCGAATGAAGATTCTTTCTTTTCTTCACGTCAAGCCGGGTAAAGGGGGTGCCTTTGTCCGGACTAAACTGAAGAATATTGTTACGGGGCAAGTAGTGGATGAGACGTTTAGGGCTGGTGAAAAGATTACGACTGTGAGAGTTGAGAATCATCGAATGCAATATCTTTATAGTGAAAACGGTTCCTTTGTTTTTATGAATACGGAAAATTATGATCAGGTGTCGATATCTTCTGAATTGGTATCAGATGAGATTACCTTTATTAAGGAAGGTACTTTGATTGACGTCACGTTTATTGGTGAGGAGGTGATAGGAATAGTACCCCCCGTATTTGTAGAGTTGGAAGTGACGGAATCTGATCCCGGTATTCGTGGCAACACGGCAACGGGTGCCACCAAGCCGGCCACCCTTGAAACTGGACTTAACGTAAACGTACCACTTTTTGTTGAAAAGGGAGATAAACTGAAGATTGACACCCGCACGGGTGAATATGTGGAAAGAGTGAAACAGGATGTTTGAAAGCTGGCAAGCAAGACTGCATACTATTATCGATATTCTCGAAGCCAGTGATGTGAACGAGATTGAGGTGAGTTTTTTCGGTCGGAAATACCGTGTTACTAAAAGTGCACCTGTGGAAAATTCACTAGTTTCAGCACCAGCATCTCAGATGGTCCAAACTGCAATACCAGTGGATAACAGGTCCTCGGTCTCGGAGCCTGCACCGGTTTCTGAGAATGTGGAGATCACCGCTCCAATGGTGGGAACATTTTACAGGGCGCCTTCGCCGGAATCACCGTTCTTTGTGGAAGAAGGGGATCGTGTCACAGCGGGACAAACGCTGTGCATCATCGAGGCGATGAAAATCATGAACGAGATCGAGTCAGAGGTGACCGGCCGGATTTCAAAAATTTTGATGGAGAATGCCCAGGCGGTAGAATACGGCCAAGCCCTCTTTGTCATTGAACCGGACTGATCGCTAATCGATCCTAAATCTTTTCTCTTTAATCAATCCAGCCTCCTTAGCCAATGTTTAAGAAGATTCTCATAGCGAACAGAGGTGAAATTGCTCTTAGGATAATTCGTGCCTGCCACGAACTGGGTATTGAAACAGTTGCCGTATATTCTTCCGCCGATGAACTTTCCCTCCATGTCCGGTTCGCCGATGAGGCTGTCTGTATCGGTCCCCCGCCGGGATCTGAGAGTTATATGAACATACCCAGTATTTTGAGTGCAGCTGAACTGACGAATAGCGACGCCATCCATCCAGGATACGGATTTCTTGCTGAGAATCCTGAGTTTGCTCAAATCTGTACTGATAATGATTTTGTTTTTATCGGTCCCCCTGCTGAAACAATTCTTTCCATGGGAGAAAAGGCTACTGCTAAAAAGTCAATGAATGAGGCCGGCGTGCCAGTGATCCCCGGGAGTACTGGTGTAATAAGTTCTGTAGGAGAAGCACAAAAGATTGCCTCTGAGATCGGATTCCCTGTTATGCTTAAAGCATCAGCCGGCGGCGGTGGAAGAGGTATGCGGATAGTGAAGGAGACAGACCAACTTGAAAGAGCTTTTGTCACAGCTTCTTCAGAAGCGCAATCCGCTTTTAACAACGGCGATCTTTATCTGGAGAAATATGTGGAAAAGTCTCGCCATATCGAAATTCAAATTCTGGCCGACCGGCACGGAAATGTGATCCATTTCGGTGAGAGGGAATGTTCAATTCAGAGGCGTCATCAGAAACTTATTGAAGAATCACCTTCCCCCATAATTGATGAGGAGCTCAGACAAAAGATTGGCTCGGCCGCTGTTCAAGGTGCCGCATCTATCGGCTATGTAGGGCTTGGTACAGTGGAATTCCTTTTTGACAGTAAATCAAAAGAATTCTATTTTATGGAAATGAATACCCGAATTCAAGTGGAACATCCTGTGACGGAGATGGTTATGGGAAAGGATCTGGTGAAAATGCAGATTAGACTGGCAGTTGGAGAGGAGATTCCAAGTTATCTTGCCCAGCAGAAACTGAGGGGTCACGCTATGGAGTGTCGTATCAATGCAGAAGATCCTTCAAATGACTTCATCCCGTCCCCAGCGAAAGTTGAGGAGTTTTATGCACCCGGCGGGAACGGCGTCAGAATGGACTCACATGTTTATGCCGGTTATGAGATCTCTCCGCACTACGATTCTCTCATTGGTAAGCTTATCGTCCACTCTGAGGATAGAAATACGACCATCAACAGAATGCAACGCGCGTTGGAGGAAACTATCATCGAAGGGCCGAAAACAACCATCCCATTTCATCAGGCTATTATGCGGAACAGTGATTTTCAGGCCGGTAATTTTCATACAGGTTTCCTGGAGACATTCGTCTATGAGGAATAGAATCTGAAATTGAGATAAAAGGAGTTAGACAGAAATGAACATTCCTCCTAATTTGTTCTACAGCGAATCTCATGAGTGGATTCTTATTGAGAATGATATTGCTACTATTGGCATCACCGATTACGCGCAAGGTGAATTAGGTGATATTGTGTACTTCGAACTTCCTGAAGAAGGGAGTGAAGCGGTGAAGGGAGAACCATTCGGCACCATCGAAGCTGTGAAGACTGTGGCTGATCTCTATGCTCCCATGTCCGGCACTGTGGCTGAGATAAACAGTACTCTTCTTGATGAGCCCGAGCTCGCAAACCAGGATCCTTACGGGAAAGGGTGGATCATAAAGATCGGATTTTCAATTTCTGTTCAATCGAAGAATCTGTTGTCTGCTGATGAGTACAGTGATATTGTTGGATAAACATTTCTCATTAGGGATGTATCTACTTTTCGTATGAGTACGGTTTATTCACATTTGGAGAAGGTTCGTCAAAAGAAGGGAGCGGGCTATCTTGTACTCATAGATCCTGACAGGAAGAATGATGGCAAGCTGGAAAAACTGGTGATGTCAGTGAATCATTCCGGTGCTGACGGCATCCTCATTGGGGGAAGTCTCATTATGGACAGCGGTTTCCATGAGCGTGCAGAAAAGATAAAATCGATGGCCGAAGTACCTGTAATTCTCTTTCCCGGTTCGGTGAATCAGCTAGGTCCTCATTGTGATGCGGTTTTCTTCATGTCTATCATCAGCGGCCGGAATCCTACTTATCTTATCGGTGAACAGGTCGTCGGCGCCCCTTTGGTGAAAGATCTTGGTCTGGAACCTATCCCAACAGGTTATATGATTTTTGACGGCGGAGGTTACTCCACTGCCGAGTTCATGAGTGGTTCCCGGCCTTTACCCATGAACCGACCTGAAATTTCGGTGGCCCACGCTCTGGCTGGTCAATATCTGGGAATGAAACTAATTTATCTGGAGGCCGGAAGCGGCGCTGAATCAGCTGTACCTGATGATACAATTTCGGCTGTTGCCAAGAATATTGATATTCCGCTCATAGTAGGAGGGGGAATCCGAAAGCCAGAGGTCGCTGCGCAAAAAGTGAAAGCGGGAGCCTCTTTCATTGTTACCGGAACAGCCATTGAATCGGGCGGAGGCGGAGAGCTTTTAAAATCGTTTGCCGACGCTATCCATGGAGCATAATATGACAGAAATGATCGATAATCACCTTAAAGAGAGTGCGAGAGTCATAGAGGCCATGGTAGAGACGTGCCGGAATGAAATTCAGGCAGCGTCAGAACTAATTATCGAGTCCATCAAACGAGGTGGGAAGGTAATGTGGTGTGGCAATGGCGGAAGCGCGGCCCAAGCCCAGCACCTTTCTACCGAAATCATAGGCGGGCTCAGAAGACACGATCTTCCACCACAACCTTCCGTTTCACTTACTACTGACAGCTCATTCATAACGGCTTGGTCTAACAATGTCGGTTTCGATTCTCTATTCTCTATTCTCAAGACAGGTGGAGGGGATCGGCGAGGCCAGGGAGGTTCTGGTGGCGCTTTGCACTAGCGGTAATTCCGAGAACGTTGGTCAGGCGGTGGGGGGCGCCCAGTCCATGGGGGGGAAAGTGGCTAATCTTTCTGGGAAAAGTG
>SCKS01000021.1 GCA_004124465.1 Fidelibacterota bacterium | reverse complement strand
GCCGATGTGGCGTCCATGCTGAGCGATATGGGTTCCGACGATATGGCTGACATACTGAATCTTTTAGAGGACGAGAAAGCCCAGGCAATCCTTGAAACGCTTCAGAGAAAAGAGTCCGAGGAAATAGAAGAGTTAATGGCTTACGCCGATGACAGTGCCGGTGGCATTATGTCCTTGGATGTCTTTTCACTGTCTGAATCAACGAAAGCCATGGATGCTATTACAGCTATTCAGAGTTCTGAAAAGGCTGAAATGGTGTTTTACCTCTACGTCACCGATGAAGCTTCACACCTCACAGGCGTAGTATCACTCCGCGATCTTGTAACAGCACCCGCCAGTGCTGAACTGAAGGGTCTTATGGAGCGAGATGTTGTCTATGTGACTCCCGATACGGATCAGGAGGAAGTGGCAAAGTTGGTCTCCAAATACAACCTGCTGGCCATTCCAGTGGTTGAAAAAGATAGAACACTTCTTGGTATTGTCACCGTGGATGATGTTGTGGACGTGATTCGCGAAGAGGCGACGGAAGACTTTCTGCAGATGGCGGGTATTGGTAAGGATAGAGAGATACTTATGAAGTCCACTTTTGACAATGTCAAACTCCGTCTCCCTTGGCTCTTTGCCAGTTGGATCGGCGGCACCATTGCAGCCTATGTCATCGGTGCGTTTGAACCTTTTCTGCAATCAGTCATCGCACTGGCAGCTTTTATTCCTGTCATCATCGGCATGGGAGGTAATGTAGGGACACAATCATCCACCATCATTGTCCGTGGATTTGCCACAGGAAGACTGCAGCTTTCGAAGATCGGTTCTGTTATCTGGAAGGAGATACGGGTTGGGTTAATCCTGGGAATTTTCTACGGAATTCTCTTGGGCGCGGTGGCCATGCTGAAGTTCATCGACGCGCCGCCTGAACTGGGGCTTGTAGTTGGATTGGCCATCTGTGTTTCCATGATTATTGCCACATCCATCGGCACACTGGTTCCCATCGTTCTGAGAAAGCTGGATGTGGACCCGGCCATCGCTTCCGGACCATTCGTCACCACAGCTATCGATGTTTTCGGTATCCTCGCCTATTTTCTCATCGCTATATCTTTTATCTCTTCCATCTGAGCGGTAGGAATGTTCGCCGCTCTATTTTCCTTAACGGTCACTCTTTATGCTGCCATCCTACTCTTTTTTATTCTGGGACTCTTTTCTACAAGGGAATCCCGGACCGAGAATCAGCCGTTTGTATCCATTGTGATTCCGGCCCGGAACGAGAAAGATCACATCGAAAACATTCTCCAGGATGTGACCCACCAAACCTATCCCGTTGACTATTATGAAATAATTGTTGTGGACGATGAATCCAGCGACATTACATCAAATCTGGTCAACGCCTTTTCCCAGCGTTATCCAAACGTCAAACCCATGAGCTCACAGGAAGGATCCCCTCATTTAAAAAATAAAAAACGGGCTCTGGATGTGGGAATCAGAGCATCCAAAGGAGAAATTGTCCTCGTCACAGATGCAGATTGCCGCGTTACCAGCCGCTGGGTGGAAACTATGGTTTCCTATTTCACTCCTGACGTAGGGTTCGCAATCGGTCATTCTCAGGTTGATTCAAACGAAACGCTAAATCAGCAGATCGAGGCCCTCGATTATCTAATGCTTTCCGCTGCCGCCAGAAGTACAGCTCAGTTGGGTGTCCCTTTTGCCTGTACAGGGCAAAATCTAGCATACCGGAGAGCTGCATTTGATGAAGTAGGTGGATTTTCTTCCTTCGCCGATTCCCTCGGTGGGGACGACAACTTTCTGTTGCAGGCTGTCAGACGAAAAACTTCCTGGGAGATTGTGGCAGCACTCGATCCTAACTCCTTTGTCAAGACTGTTCCCTGCAATAGCAGAAGCGAGTTCGTTTCGCAGCGCATCCGATGGGCATCCGATTCACTCTATTTCAGAGAGGCAAACCCGCTCTTCTTCTTTGTCATCGTCACAACATTTCTGGCAAACCTTTTTCCGGTGGTGTTTGTAATAGGACTCATTTTCGGTCTGGATTCACTGTCTCCACTCATAAACGGCTTAGCCGTTAAATTCTTCGCTGAAGGATTCATGATGGCCAAAGCCACACGCCTGTTCAACAATCGCGATTTGAGAAAAGCATTCGTCTCGTGGTTCCTGTTTCAGATACCTTATATTGTTTACATGGGCCTCACCACACTTACCGGTAAATCGACAACATGGGGAGGCCGCCAATCATGAAAATATCCTACCGGTGGCTCTTGGTGGGCTTGGCGGTGGTTCTGTTACAGGCTGATGAAAAGGATGAAAAACTTCATTATACCGTCACTTTATTAAAGATTCCATGCGTTGATGTTACCATGGTGAATAAAACGGTTGAGCAAAACCAAATGAGGCTCGACTTCAGTGCTAAGACCAAAAACATCTTTGATTACTTCTTTGCCGTTGATAATCAGTATAACACATGGTACAACTCACAAACTTTCCAGATGACAAAATATGCGTCCACCATCAAGCAACCTAACACGGACTATTCTTTCGAGCTGAGCTGGAATCCGGAGACGGGAAAATATTCCACATCTAAACAATCATATGGCCGCCCTGAAGGGAGCCACAATATTTTCTCCCTTCTCATGCGAGCACGCCAGCTAACGTGGGAAAAAATCGATACTCTCTGGTGGCCTGTGGAGCATGAAGGCAAACCGTATCGGGGTCGCTACCTCTGGGTCGATTCTACAGAAGTGTCTGTGGGGTCTGAGAAGATTTCCGCTGATCATTACCGACTCGACTTGAAATCCGCTGATGGTGAGGCCATGGAACTTCTTGAAGTATCAGATGTCTTTTCATGGGCGATTGTGCTGGACGGATGTGTTCGTCAACTGTGGATAGAGCAGAATGGTGACAGGAGAATTTTACGTGCTAAAGTGTCGGTGCGTGGATTTACATTGACAGCTGACCTGAAAAGTGACTAACCAAAATTCAGATAATAATAAGTCCTTCCTTCAGGAATACGGACAGACCCTTCTGCTTTGGCTCGGCCTTCTCGCTGGTATTGTTATTCTGCTCCAGTTTCATGTTGACAAAAAACTGATCGCCATTGTGACTATCACGCTTGGACTTTTCACGAAGGCATTCGCTGGACTGGGCATCATTATTTCCCTGATTCCCGTAGTTGGTCCCCTTATCGTTCATATTTTTACCCTACCTTTCTTCTGGCTCATAAATGGCTTCGCCTCTATTGTCAGTATGGTCGCCATCCGGAAGGGCTATAACAGAGAAGTGCTTCGTTCCAGAGTGCTGACCGTTGCTCTCCTGGTCGGGATTCTGATCGGGTATATCTTGGGACATTTGCTTCCGATCCGCTGAAAACGGAACGTCCCACCTGATATTATTATTTGATTAAGGTTACTCTTCAGAAACCCCAGTCAGCGATCTGAGTAAGAAACCCGATAAATAGCACCTGCATGATCATCCGAAATCAAAAGGCTACCATCGGGTAGAGCCTCTACATCCACTGGGCGGCCCCAAGGCTTATCCTGCTGAAGCCACCCTTCAGCAAAAATCTTGTAGCCTGTCACATCATTTCCGTCCAACCCCACAAACATGATACGGTAACCAAGAGGAACACTTCTGTTCCATGAACCGTGCTCAGCGATGAATATCTGATTCCTGTATTCCCTCGGAAACATTTTTCCTGTATAAAAGCGCATCCCGATGGCAGCCACATGAGGAGCAAGTTTTCTCGCAGGTGCTTCATAGTCCGCACAGTCATGACCTGAACCAAATTCAGGATCCAATATTTCGCCACCGTGACAATAGGGAAAACCAAAGTGCTGACCCGGTTCGCTGGCTCTGTTTAATTCATCTGGCGGCAGGTCATCTCCGAGCCAGTCCCTGCCGTTATCCGTAAACCACAGGTCCCCCGTTACAGGGTGCCAGTCGAAACCTACACTGTTTCGGACGCCACGGGCGTAGATCTTCATGTCACTCCCGTCCGGTTTCAGACTAGTGATAGATCCATACACCTCATTCTCTTCATCACAGATATTGCACGGTGCTCCCACCTGAATGTAGAGTCGACCATCAGGGCCGAAACGTAGAAACTTCCATCCATGGTGGCTATCTGATGGATAACCATCATAGATTACCACCGGCTCCGGAGGATCGGCCAAATGTTTTTCAATATCATCAAATCGAAGAACACGATTTACCTCAGCCACATACAGATTACCATCTTTTACAGCAACGCCGTTGGGCATATTCAATCCTTCGGCAATGGTGTACACTTTCTCAGCAATATAATCTCCGTCTTCATCGCGAAGAGCATAAACGTAACCCCGGCGGCGCGTCCCCACAAACAAGGTCCCTTTATCACTGCGAATCATAGACCGTGCGTTGGGGACATTATCTGCATAGACCTCGATTGAGAAGCCGTCCGGAAGCTTCAACGTGTGAAGCGGTAAACTTTTGGCACTGAGTCCAGTAAGAAATGGGAAAAAGAGCAAACCGAGAAAAACCTTAGAGATTGGTTCAGATAGAGTTTTAAGAGATTTTTTCATTATTAATGAATGCCTCCAGTAAAGTGAGAAAATATGGTTTCCCAATCATCAAAGCAATTTCCTAAAGTTATTATTTGCCATGAATTTCCTGAAGCGATCTTACTTCATTTATGTTTTTTGACCTAATGGCCCGAACAGCGGCCTGAGCTCCGGAAAGTGTGGTGACAACGGGGATTCTTGCCTGGATAGCGGCCCGGCCGATGGCATATTCGTCATAACGGGACTGAGCACCTAGTGGTGTGTTTATCACCAGCTGGATTTCCCCATTTTTGATACCGTCTACAGCGTTTGGGCGTCCTTCACCTACTTTAAAAATTTTTTCAGTCCTGATTCCGTTTCTCCGGCAAGTTTGAGCCGTCCCTTCCGTGGCCACCACCTCAAATCCAAGCTCAGCTAGGTCACGAACAATGGGAAGCACTTTCATCTTATCATTGTCATTTACGGAGACAAACGCCTTTCCGGAAGTGGGTAGCGACTGACCGTCACCTGTTATCGCTTTGGCGAAAGCATCCCCAAAACGAGGGGCTACACCCATCACCTCTCCAGTGGACTTCATCTCAGGGCCTAAAAACACATTTTCTTCTGGAAACTTATTAAAAGGAAAGACAGGTTTCTTAACAGCAATATGGCCGTTGGTGGAAAATTCCGAAAGTTTATAGTCCGAAAGTGTCTTCCCCAAAACAATGCCGGTAGCAATCCTGGCCAATGGAACATCCGTTGCCTTGCTGACGAAGGGCACCGTCCTGCTGGCTCTGGGGTTCGCCTCCAGTACGTAAACAGTTCCACCCTTTTCGGCAAACTGAATGTTGATCAAACCTTGCACTCCAAGTTCTAGGGTGATCTGCCTTGTATACTCCTCGATTTTTTTCAAACCATTGTCAGTGAGCCAATATGGAGGAAGCACGCACGATGAATCTCCGCTGTGTATGCCCGCCTCCTCGATGTGCTGCATAACACCTGCTATATAAACTTGCTCTCCATCACAAAGAGCATCCACATCAAATTCGAAGGCATCTTCCAGGAACGAATCGATGAGGATGGGATGTTCAGGTGAAACATCAGCCGCTTTGCGGACATAGTCCAGGAGCTGCTGATCGTTATAGACGATCTCCATAGCCCGGCCACCCAGTACATAAGACGGACGGACAAGAACAGGATAACCAATTTTGGTAGTGACATTTACTGCTTCTTCCTCCGAGAGTGCCGTACCGTATTCCGGCTTAGGGATGTCAAGCTTATCAAGAATGGCACCAAACTTTTTCCTGTCTTCAGCAAGATCAATGGCATTCGGAGAGGTGCCCAATATAGGTGCTCCGGCATTCATGAGACGCTGAGCGATATTCAATGGTGTCTGCCCCCCAAACTGGACCAAAACACCGTCCGGCTGTTCAAGATCAACAATATTCATCACATCTTCAAATGTTACGGGCTCGAAATAGAGACGATCTGTTATATCAAAATCTGTGGAGACTGTTTCGGGATTACAGTTTACCATGATGGCCTTCCACCCCAATTCCCTTGCGGCAAACACCGCCTGCACACAACAATAGTCGAACTCAATCCCCTGTCCGATACGGTTAGGACCGCCTCCAAGAATAATCACTTTCTTTCCTTTAAGAGGTTTCACCTCATTTTCTTCTTCGTAGGTAGAGTAACAGTAAGGAGTCTCTGCTTCAAATTCGGCGGCACAAGTGTCTACAACTTTATAAGTCGGCGTGATGCCGGCTTTTTTTCTGGCAGACCTGACTGCTTCCTCACTTTTCTTCAGCATCCTGCCGATCTGGCGGTCTGAAAATCCTTCCTGTTTCAACTGTTTGAGCGAATCATTGACTTCTTTTTCAGGGGAATGATTCATGACAACTCTCTCAATTTGGCGTAGGAACCACGGGTCGAACTTTGTTATCCGATGGAGCTCATCCACAGTCTCACCCTCTAAAAAAGCCTGTCTGATTTTCAGCAGCCGAAAGGCGGTTGCAAATCTCAGCTTTGTCATATCCAACGGTCGTTTACCGGGTTTTGGCTCCAGCCCGTCCAGGCCAATCTCCAGAGAACGGAACGCTTTCTGCAGGGATTCTCTGAAAGTCCGACCGATTGCCATGGCCTCGCCCACCGACTGCATCTGAACACCCAGATGCCCACTGGCGGAAGGAAACTTCTCAAAATCCCACCGCGGTACTTTCGTCACCACATAATCGATGGTGGGCTCAAAAGCCGCCAGAGTTTTACCTGTGATATCGTTGGGAAGCTCATCGAGCGTATAGCCTACAGCAAGTTTGGCTGCCACCTTGGCAATAGGAAAACCCGTCGCTTTGGATGCCAGCGCTGAGGAACGGGAAACTCTGGGATTCATTTCAATAATGACCATGCGCCCGGTGCCTGGATCTACCGCAAACTGGATATTAGAACCACCTGTATCAACACCTATTGCCCGGATGCAATCAATGGACCAATCTCGCATTTTCTGATACTCGACGTCAGTGAGTGTCTGGGCCGGCGCAACGGTGATGGAATCACCGGTATGGACACCCATGGGATCGACATTCTCGATAGAACAGATAATGATCACATTATCCTTCCGGTCGCGTATGACCTCTAGTTCAAACTCTTTCCATCCGAGGAGGGACTCTTCGATGAGTACTTCAGTGATGGGGCTTGATTCCAGCCCCTTATCAGCAAGTTCCAGGAATTCCTCGTTGTTATAGGCCGTAGCACCGCCTGTTCCCCCCAGAGTAAAGGAAGGACGGATGATCACGGGGAAATCCATTTCTTCAATGATCTTTTTCGCTTCATCCATTGATCGGGCGAAGCCCCCTTTAGGAATATCGATACCCACACCTTCCATGGCCTCTTTGAATTTCTCTCTGTCTTCAGCCCGTTGAATAGCATCAATGTCCGCACCGATAAGCTCCACACCGTGTTTATCCACTACTCCTGCTTCCTTAAGGTCAACTGTCAAATTCAGTGCTGTTTGACCTCCCACCGTTGGCAGGAGAGCATCAGGTTTCTCTTTTTCAATAATGGCTGTAACTGACTTTACCGTCAGCGGTTCGATATAGGTTGCGTCCGCCATATCCGGATCTGTCATGATCGTTGCGGGGTTGGAGTTCACCAGGATAACGCGATACCCTTCCTCCTTCAGTGCCTTACACGCCTGTGTTCCAGAGTAATCGAATTCACACGCCTGGCCGATGACGATAGGACCGGCGCCAATAATCAGGATGGAATCGATGTCAGTTCGTTTAGGCATTATCCATCATCTCAATAAACTGTTGAAACAGGTAACGACTGTCGTGGGGTCCCGGCCCCGCTTCTGGATGGTATTGGACGCAAAAAGCCGGAATATCTTTACACCTGAAACCTTCCACAGTATCGTCATTGAGATTCCAGTGTGTAATCTCTGAATTACCGGGAAGAGAATCAGGATCAACAGCGAAACCGTGATTGTGGCTGGTGATTTCAACTTCAGAGGTTTCAACGTTCTTAACAGGGTGATTGATGCCGCGATGCCCAAACTTCAGTTTATAGGTGGAGCCTCCCACTGCCAGTGATAACAACTGGTGACCTAGACAGATGCCAAAGACAGGTTTTTTCCCCAACAATTCTTTGACGGTTTCTATACCGTAAGTGACTGCCGAAGGATCTCCCGGGCCGTTAGAGAGAAAGATGCCGTCAGGCTTCAGTGCCAGTATATCATCGGCTGACGTTGTTGCCGGTACCACGGTTACGTCACAGCCGTGGCTGTTTAAGAGCCTCAGTATATTGTACTTGATTCCGAAGTCCATCGCCACGACTCTGTGGGAAGATGCATTCCCATTCCAATGGTAAGGTTGTTCGCAGGTCACATTGGGTACCAGATCCAGTCCAGCCATGGATGGGATGTTCTTGAGTCTTTTCTTTAGTGAAGTTTCATCAAGATCAGTTGAACTGACAATACCGTTCATAGCACCACAATCCCTTAAGTGCCGAGTGAGTGCTCGGGTATCGATCCCCTGGATGCCAACAATATCAACACTACGAAGATATTCCCCCAATGACTGGTCTGAACGATAATTTGATGGAACTTCCGTCTCTTCTCTCACTACAAATCCGGCAACCTGAATTTTACTCGATTCAACATCATCCCGGTTGACGCCGTAGTTGCCTATGTGAGGATAGGTCATGGTAACAATCTGACCGCAATAGGAAGGGTCAGTGAGAATTTCCTGATAGCCGGTCATCCCTGTGTTGAAGCACACTTCGCCCGTGGTCTCCCCTTCGGCTCCGAATGAATATCCCCGGAACAGGCGACCATCCTCCAGCATGAGCAGAGCGGCACTGTTGTTCATTGAAGATCTACCATAACTACAACCGAGAGATATTTAGACCGCATAAAAAAAGAGCCCCGACAATGGGGCTCATAGTTGAAAAATACATTCAACACGGTTTAGTTTACCATTTTAAAAGGACAGGCTTTGATTAATAAAATGCGAATCTGCCTCACACTTCGTCCGTTATGTTCATTATTAACTCGTTCACTCCAAACCGCTTAAATTTGGCTTAGGAATTTACCCTTGCACTTAAAGGTCGGCAACCGAAAAGCTGAAGAGAAAATGAATATTCTAGTCCTTCATGGTCCCAATATGAACCTCATTGGCGTCCGTGCATCTTCTATAGGTGAGAACGTCACCCTGGACAAAATCAACACAGCTCTCCGACGTGAGGCACGTCAAAAAAAGGTGACGCTAAAAATTCTCCAAACTGACGATATGTCTAAAGCTATGACCTTTATAAAGCGAAAAAGAAAATGGGCAGATGGGTGTCTCATTTCACCCGGAGCCTGGGCTCGGAACGGTTTTGATCTTCTTGATACAATACAACTGTGCCAGATTCCTACTGTGGAGGTTCATTTCAGTTCAGACTACGATCCGTCGAACTTCGCTGCCTCATCCATCATTTCAGATTCGTGCCTCTCAACAGAGACGGGATCACCCCTAGAAGCTTACACCAAGGTGCTGGATATCCTTACAGCACATATAGGAAACAATTAAACTCCTTTCTTCAAAAAAGTCCATTCTGATCTTCCTGGGGCTGTGGGTAGGGTGTGCCCCAACAGTGCCCTCCCCAGAGGCTAGTAAACAACCATCCGAAGTGACCGTCCACCGGTCAACGAAAGATGATACGGTCCTATTCCATATCCCTTTCGGTACGGACATGGATGATGATCTCCTGACAAACGCCTTAACAGAAGCGGCGAAAGGTGTTGATTATTCAAGATTCTTAATTGAGATCAAATATGATTCAGCTATGGATCAGATAGGTTCCCATTTCTCAGAAGAAGAAAATCTCCCTTACCGGCCTCTCTTGTTAACATCTGATGAATCAGCCATAAATCTCACTTTTGTCCTTGATAGAGACAGGATAGCCTCTTATGTAACCAGCCTGGCTACAAATGCCGACATAGTTTCCTTCACGCCTGTTGGCACTGTCAATCCGGAAATGAGGACCGAAGACAGTTTTGACTATTTGCCTGACAATATGCTTCTGATGCCCTGCCCCGGAATAGTCACCCCAAAATGGTCAAACCTCTTACCTAACGCTCCCCGTGCATATCGAAGCGGAACGCACCGCGGCATCGATTTCCCCTCACCATACGGATCAGAAATCCAAAGTGTGGCAAGTGGTGTCGTTATTCGTGCTGACAGAAACTACATGGAAGTGACAAACCAGTTTAGAGAATCTCTTCTGGAAAAAGCAGCAATAATAGGTAGAACACCATCAGATGTGTTTGAACATATCCTCTTTGGTCGAGCTGTGTTTATTGATCACGGCCTTGATCTGGTTGAAGGGAAACGGCTTGTTTCAATCTACGCCCACTTGTCTGAGATAGCTGACGGCATTGTGGTGGGCGCCAAAGTGGCGCGGGGTGAGACGCTGGGTAAAGTGGGCAACAGCGGTACCAGCGATGGTGCCAAGGGAAACAGAGAAAGTGCTCATCTCCACTTCGAATTGATTATTCAGGATAAGACCGGGGAGCGATATATGGGGCAAGGACTGCCAGACAGAGAGCTTAAGAAGTTGCTGAATCGATTGTTTGTCTCAGAATAAAATTACTCTTCCACAAACCGGACAATCTCTTTCTTAACCTCTTTTTTCGATTTTCTTCTATTGTATTTCTTTTCGGTCTCTTCAACTTTTTCTGAAGGAACGGGGTGGGTCGAATGTCTCAAAGATTTCTTAAATGAAGAAGAAGTTGCACTTTTTGACTTGTGTTTATTTTTTTTTCTTTTTTTTGCCATGAGTCTGATATACTAAAATATCAGTAAGCTTTAGCGCCTACCCCTTCGCGAGTCCGCGGATCAGCTGCACCAACGTAAGCCTGGTGTTTTTCACTCCAAGCGATGGCTCTGACCGTACCCAGGCCGCCCCTGTCCATAACTTTGTAACCTCTGCCAGTCATGGCAGCTTTATGTTCGTCTGGCATGTGAGATTCCACAAAGAGTACTTCAGGTCTGTACTGGTGGTGGAATCGCGGTAGGGATAGAGCCGCTCCAACAGATAGATCGAAATCCAAAACACCCAGTATTGTATGCAGAACAGCTGTAATAATTCTGGGGCCACCAGCGCCACCAAGAATCATTACAGGTTTACCATCTTTAACTACAATGGTAGGAGACATACTGGAAAGAGGCCGCTTACCAGCAGCAACAGAATTGGCTTCAGCTCCGATCAGTCCAAAGGCATTGGGTATGCCTGGTTGAGCACTGAAATCATCCATTTCGGAGTTGAGAGCCACCCCCGTCCCGGGAACAGTTACCTGAGCACCGTAAGTGAGGTTTACAGTATGATTGATAGCTACAGCGTTACCCCATTTATCTATGACAGCAAAATTGGTGGTATGCCCTTCACCATAGATCAATGAGTATCTTTCATCCCGAGGCTCGACTGAGGTAACAGCCTTCACTTCATTTACGAGCGACTGGGCATAATCTTTACTTATAAGCCGGTCAATAGGAACTGGATGGAAGTCAGCATCACCAAGATGTTCAGCACGATCTTTGAACGCTTTGTCCATAAACTTTGCAACCAGGAAAATACTTTCTTCATCCCATTCAGACTTCTCATCCAGAGCACCGGAAGCTTCAATCATGTTCAAGATTTGAACCACATGGATCCCTCCGGAACTGGGTGGTCCCATGCCGAAAACCTCATAATCTTTGTATGTACCATGGATGGGTTTTCTCTCTACAACCCTGTAGTTTGCCATATCTTCTTTGGTTATGAGACCACTGTTCTTTTGCATGAACTGACCCACCTGTTCGGCAAAATCACCTTTATAGAAATAGTCTAGACCATTTTCACCAAATTTGTCATAGGTATCAGCCAGAAGCGGTTGTTTGAAAAGTTGTTCTACCCCAAGCTCCGATCCGTCAGCGTTAAAATAGACCTCAGCTGATCCTGGATCTTTCTTAAGATTTTTCACCGCGCCTTTATACCTGTCGATATAGGCCTCATCTAGAATAAATCCGTCTCGGGCGATGGCTGTGGCTGGTTTGATCACTTCTTTCAAGGACATTGTCCCGGCCAGTTCAAGTGCTTTCAGATAAGCTGCAGGCACACCAGGAACACCCACTGCCAGTGGGCCGCGTCTGCTCAGTTTGGAATCAACTTTTCCATTTTTGATATACATGTCACGATGGGCTCGTGAGGGTGCCATTTCTCGGCCGTCTAGTGTGTGCACTGTGCCGTCAGCGAGACGGATAACAATGAACGCGCCGCCACCCAGACCGCAGTTCGCCTGATCAACAACACCAAGAGCCAGGCCTGTTGCAATGGCTGCATCAACGGCATTGCCACCTGCTTTTAGAATATTGATTCCAACTTCAGAGGCGAGAGGGTGAACAGACGATACAACGCCATTCTTTCCAACGGCCTCCTCCATATTCTTCCCAGCGATCCCCTCATAGGTATAAAAACTAAAACCATCCTTGGCGCAACCGTTAAAAAGAAAGAATGAAATAATGAAACAATAATAAACTTTTTTCAATTGCATGGATTCCTCACAGATTTTCTAATAAATGATAGCATTAAGAAAGTCGGTTTGTCAACATGATATTAACTTACAATGACACTTTTGGATTATACACCACTAAAGATTGAACAGCTTTGTCACCTTCAGTACCACGGCCTGATCAATTGACTCACCACTGTTAGCATATCTCCGATCCAGGTACACGAAGAAAAGATCGCTCAGCGGTGAATGGATCAGGTTAAAACGAAGGTTCGACACCATCTCATCGGAAACGGAATTATACTGCACATAGGCTGAGGAGTGAATCGTTGTGGTGTGGGAGTAATTGACACGAATTCCGTACACATTAGCCGATATATTCTTATTGTCGTAGGCAATATCATTGAAGCTGGAAGAGACCTGTGCAGTCAGTCTATAGCCTATCCGACCGGCCAGGTTCAAAGAAACTGTTCTTTTCTTCCCAGCGAAATAAGTCCCATTATAAAGACGCACGTAAGTAAAAAATGGAAGAGACGCATTGGAACGGAAAAAACCGATCACTTCACCGAAAGAGTAAGATCCTACATCAACAGTAACATCTTCACCTATGGAAAAAGGGGTCTCTACTTTTTCAAATCTGCTCACAGCCTTTACTCCCAGAGTACCGCCGTCACGGAGATGAAAATCTAGGGCGGCTGAACCGGTTCTGGTTACCATCATAGAATTCAGATCGGTCACATAGTGGATCTCACTGTAAGGATTCAATTTATAGAACCATTTCGTCTCCACGGGTGGGTGAGCACCCAAAGTTGCGTAACCGTGACGGATCCCTTTCCTCTTAATGAATCCAACCCCGGGATTGAACTGGTCACCTACTTCCTTAAAGAAAGCTGAGATATCCCACAAGCCATCGCGCCAACCGGCGGAGACGCGACCGGCAAGGTTATCTTCAGTAACGCCCGGCTCGGCCGTTCCGACCAGGTAAGAATTGACGACTAAGTTCCTGAAAAACCTGAGGTTGGCATCCAGGCCATAACTCCTCTCATAGGTGTCATTGAGGCTAGGCGTTTGCCTTTGGATGACCATGGCTCCAATATCTGAGTTCCCCTCCATGGTTCGTCTCAAACGGAACACATTAAAGTCTTCCGCCGGATTATCAGTCATATCATCCGTTCGGATAGCTAGAACGCCCAGTTCGTAATCCTTCAGCCTCCCGGTGAGGCGGCCTCCTCCCATGATAGGTACGGGTAAACCACCTTCCAATCCAATTCGTCTAGAATGGAATAACGTGAATTCTCTCAGAGAGGAACCCATGCGGTAATTCCTTTCGGTCACATCCCCAAAAGTGAAAGCGCCGGCATTCTCTATGAAAAAATCACGCTTTTCAGGAAAGAAAAGGGGAAAGCGATCAAGATTGATCTGGAGCCTGTCTGCTTCCACCTGAGAAAAATCAGTGTTAGCTGTCAGATCTAATGTAAGGCTTGGCGTAACTCCCCATTTGATGTCTGCTCCGCCATCATTTGATACAGAAGAACTCCCTTCTGACGAACCTACTGAAGCGAATGGTTTGATGGTCAGGTTACGTCCCGACTCTATACTTTCAATGCCAAGCAACGTACCCGCCTTAGACATTTTATGGATTCGTCCGCGTCTAGGTAGCGGAGCCCAGTAAG
Source organism: Fidelibacterota bacterium (assembly GCA_004124465.1). GTDB lineage: Bacteria > Fidelibacterota > Marinisomatia > Marinisomatales > S15-B10 > UBA2125. The sequence continues at coordinate 4,984 of SCKS01000021.1, read as the reverse complement.
AATCCTCGTTTTTCCTTCGGACTCGCCTGAGGAAGTTTAAACCCCATTTCTGTTCTTTCAAGGTGGGGTCGAAACGGAGAGTAGAAAAGGGGATTGCCAATTCAATATTCCACCCTTCCTCATGATGAAAAGTTTTTACATCAATAATACCTTCCCACGCCAGGTTTGGATTGCGACTATCGTTGAAAACCTGACCATCTTTGATGGCACCCATGGGATTGAATAGAAACATGAAGGCATTACTTCGGTCGAAGAAAGTGTCCAAAGTCAAAGCAAACACATCACTGTTGTGTGTCTCAAAATCCTGAACGAGACTTTCAACAACAAGTTTATTGGGCTCTGAATCGTAGCAGACGGCACCAACATAGAGGTGGTTGTCATCATAAAGCAATCTGACAACCGTCGGTTCAGTGGCGGGGTATCCCTCCTGAAGTTTGGCCTGGATAAACCCATCAATGACTTCGGCGCCCTCCCACTCAATTTCATCTAATAAGCCATCGATGATTATTTCCCCCGTTGTGGATGTGGCGTAGGCCACAGGGCGGGGCGTAGCATCTGGATCAATGGGATAGACAGTTTCATCACCCTCTTTTCCCCAAACAAATGACAAAATCCCAACCAGAAGCACAATATAGAATTTGTAGCGCAACAGTGTCTCTACTCTCCCGCTCACTTGGCTAACTCCCTGTGAGACGACCGAGTTACTACCGGGTGAGGCCTACCTGTTCCAGCTACTCAGAAACGGTGGGATACGCATCCAATCCACTCAGAAGAAGCGAATTAAACAGCAGCTTGTAGGTCCCTCTCGGCTGACCGCGAAATTGCGGGCGGAATCCGATGAGGACCACATCGCCTTCACCCAACTTCACACGGACAGCAGCGGCTTTATCTCCAATGTGAGATTTTTCACCAAGGGCCCAGCCACTCATAAGTATTTCTTCCTTATCGTAACTGGCAACAACTTCCACAGGTGGTTTCGGCGCCACTTTTGTATCCTCACGACCACCTTCACCTTTCCTGCTCAATTTCACTTCACTAAAGGCACGGCTACGGACAAAATAAGCAGCCGCTTGGTCCTGCATGCCGGCAGCCAGAGGATGTCCCTGTTTAAGGTGAATCCGGACCAGTGAACCGGGGATGAAGAATTTCTGAGATGATACTCCTGATACCACATTCGTCACAGGCAAGCCAAACTGCTCAATAGCAAAGTCAGAGGCACCATCCAGCATGACAAGTGTTCCACCGTTTTCTACATACTTTTTGAGAGCGGCGGCCCCTTCCACACCCATACCGCCCACATACTCTTCCGGCATGGTGTTCATGGCATGGCCGTTCAGGATACGGTTAGGCGACTGATCGGGAATAACAATTGCACTGTAACCATTCAGTTGACCTCCCCTGATATCGGCATCGTGGAGTGTGTCCATGGAAAATTCATAATTTTCCAAAAGCCAGCGGGTCCACCCTTCGTCCATATTCGAAACCCACGATTTGTAAAGACCAACCTTAAAGGGTTTGGCGGCAACCAGTTTACCTGACGGTTTTTTCGACAGTCTGGTGAAACTGACACCCAGTTCTTTAGCCAAAGAATTAACTGCGGAATCAGTCTCTTTACCGGACGATTCCACCACAATGGCCCCTTTGCCGAATTCAGTTGACTTGACTTTAAACGAACCATCGCTGTAATGAACCTTGGCTCCTGCATCCAGAAGACGGTTGACGGCATGAAACGACGCATTGGTCTTATTGGACAAAGCATAGCCATAGTTCCCTTTCCCCGAAACTGTTCCTGCTTTAGGAGCAATTTCAATATCAGTCACTTCTTCAGCTTTTACTTTGAACGAAGCATCAACCCGATCAACCGTAACACCCATCTGCATGGGAAGCGTCCAGCCGGCAAGATCGTAAGGGACCTGCGGTGTTCCGTCCGGGCTCCGCCTGTCAGGATATTCCTGAGGTTCCATCATATCCACAACCATGGGACGATAGGCCTGTGCCGCATAGACGACGTAGGACCCTTTTCCGTATTTCTTACCACCTACTGTGAAGTTGCCTGTAGCCTGATGAACCTCAATCCCGGTCCGACGAAGGTGAGTAACCAGATTCGTCGCTTCTACACCGTCCCACTGCTCTGTGGGAATGACATAAGCATAGGGTTCGCCCGCCTCTCCACTTTCGATAGCGTCTCTACCCATGGTATAAATATTCATGAGCCATTGTTCCCTGAGGTCGGCCGAAATGTTCATAACAGCCATAGAGGCGGTAAGCATGTAATCAACTGCATCCCTGAAGTGAGATTCCCCCGCTTCCCACGGTAGGGGAAGGAAAATATCTGTTCCATCATTAGACATGCGGTTGGCTCTGCGAGAGCCGATAGCTTTTGGTATGGAGTCTGGATCGTAGAACCGTGGCGTAGGTGTCGCATGACTGGTTTCAGTAAGGATACCGATCTGATTGTGAAAATAAGGAGCAGTCCGCATGCCGCCATTCCACCACATGCTGTATTGAAAATCGGAAACAACACCGCCCATCTTTTTCATGGCAAAATAATTTCCCATGGCGGTTCCGACCAAACTGACGCCAGTTGTCACACCCGGATGGATGTTCGGGTTAACAGGATCAGAAAACGGAGGGAGAAAGATCCTCGCCCATGATGGCCCCGTCTGGTGATGATTGTAAATGATTTGGGGATACCATTCATTATAAATGACCCGAGAGCAAGCTTGCGATTCAGGCATATTGTTCATGAACCAATCCCGGTTGTTGTCATGCCCTACGTAATGGTGATAAAGCCAAGGCGGTCCTGTGGTTTCAAACGGTGTGCCAAGATTCCGACGATACCAGTCCACCACAATATCCATCCCATCTGGATTTATAACAGGCATCAGAAGAAGAATAACGTTTTCACGGATCTTTTTCATCTCATCAGACTCTTCAGTGGCCACGCGATAGGCAAGTTCTGATGTCATTTGCCCGTGAGCCCTCTCTGTGGCGTGCATTCCGCCATCGATCCAAAGTATTGATTTACCTTCTTTCACCAGTTTTTTCGCTTCGTCTTCACTCACCCTGGCACGAGCCAGCTTTGCGCTGATGGACTTCCACTTATCTAATTGTTTCAAGTTCTCAGGCGTTGAGATGAATAACAAAATCATGGGTCTTCCTAGGGCGGACTTTCCGACCTCGGTTAGTTGAACTCTATCCGAAGCATCAGCCAGTTTCTTGTAATAGTCCACCATCTGACTGTGGTCAGCAAGCTTGTAGTCATCGCCAATACGAAAGCCGAAAACATCCTGTGGGCTGGGGACTTTCTGAGAATATCCTACTGAAAGGATAATAACTGCTGAAAGAAAATAATAAGTCCATTTACGATTCATTATGATCTCCTTTACTTAATTAAAAAGGGGTGACAAATTAGTGCCACCCCTTTTCCAACTTCAATTAACTCTAAAAGTTAATACGGACGACCATCCGAGGCTGTCACATTCGGATTGGTATCAATCTCACTTTGCCCGATGGGAAATGACAGATAGGCCGGTGTATAAGCACTGCCTTCCCAGTTAGTTGTCTCATATTCATGATAACTACCAGCGGCTGAAGCGTCCTTCCACCTGCGCATGTCACCCAAACGTCTACCCTCAAGCCACAATTCGATGCCACGCTCTCTTTTTAACATGGTCCACCCCTCAGCAGCCGTTGTAGCTGTGACAGCATCTTGACCGGCCAGGGTACGAACAGCATTGATGTTTGTCAGTGCGTCATCCACAGAGCCGTTGTTCAGTGCATTTTCAGCTTTGATCAGATACATCTCCTGTGAGCTTGAGAGGCGGATTGCGGATGTCCGTTTATCGTGTTTTTGCTGCGGCAGCCACGGGATGATTTTACCATTCACTGTAGCATCACCTGATTCAATCTGATAGGTGGTGCCATCTAGATCTGTCCAGTCAGGACCACCATCCTTTTCAGTAAATATAAAGCCTACTCTGGAATCCCCTGTCTCCTGAGAATATTCTTCATAGGCGGTATGCCAGACAGTGTTGGCCCTGTAGGGACCATCACCGCTGCTTGCGTAATAGATTCTATTGTATACATCAATACCATATCCATCGTAGTAGGGCATTTCATACTTAAAATTATCCCCACCAGCGCTTAGAACAGCATCAGCATCAGATACAGCTGCTGACCAGTCACCTTTCCAGACCTTTACAGACGCTCTTCCTGCTTGCGCAGCGGTAGCAAGATCAGTCTCGCCTGCGGCCTTGGCTACAGTGATTGCTTCGTTAAAATTATCCAAAGCTCTGTCAAAATAGGTGCTTCCATCCTGGGCGGAGCCACCATCAATAACGGCACAGCAAAAGTTTTCTCCCAAAAGACGGTTGGCATATCCTGCATACAGTAATATTTGGGCGTAATTGGCATTGGATGAATAATCATCATATACTTCTTCTTTCATCTTTGTTGCGCCACTTTCAGCCATCCATCTTGCACGCTGAGACGTATTCCAATGAGTACTGGTTTCATTAGCGTCAAGGTTTCCCTCTTGAGTCCTTAATGAAATGCCAAAGCTACCTATTGAACCAGAGGGGGTTACCTCTCTTGATATAGCACCCCCAGTGTAGGACACCCAGTTCATGGCCGCTGATAGTGCGCGACCGGCACCATTCACGACACCAACTTGCGCCTCCTCCGTTACAAGAAATGAATCCTGAACGGGGCCCGGATTGGTAACTTCTAAATCGCAGGCAGCAAATGTCAAAGCAAGAACGATTAAAGTAAGTTTTTTCATCATTTTCTCCTTCTCCATGATAACCACCTAGAAAGTCACCCTGAGGCTCAGGGTGTAGCTTCCGGTTGGAGGTATATGTTCCGAGATAGAACGTGACTGGTGATAGTACGCTGTACTACTGCCAGTAGCTCGGCCACCACCTGAAACCATTTCCGGATCGAACAGCGGGAAATCATCATTTAACCAGCGGTAGGCATTCCT
>SCKS01000082.1 GCA_004124465.1 Fidelibacterota bacterium | reverse complement strand
TCCGTAAATTATGAAGCAAGATTTGTTCCGAAAATTTTGGTGTGGGGTTCGTGTTTAATCCCATAACCACCGCACGCGGTTTGTATTCCTGTGACCAAACCCGGGAAGGCAGTGAAAAGAAAAACAGCACAATCAGTACAGAAAAGATTGAGAACTGAAAAGAACGACTGGGGGAATTTGAAATAAACACAGAAAAGCCAAAATTTTGAGAAAAGTAATCAACGAGACGGCCTTTTGTTATACAACTGTATGAGACTTTTCGCAAGAAGTTGCGGGGAAATTAGTTCAAGCAAAGAAATAAATAGTGAGTCATGTTCTTCTGCGATGAAAGTTACATCATTAGAAATATGGTTGTTAGGATAAAAAAACCCAGTCATTCCGGGCGAAACACCGCGTAGCCCCGGAATCCAGGGGGACTTCATCAGTTCTTCTATTCAACTTGATTTGAAATTTGCATCCCGGATCAAGTCCGGGATGACAAAAAAATATTTTCAGTAAATTCTAATTAGTTTGAGACATCAAAGGGAAAGAATATCTCCTCCAGCGGCCTTTGCATCAGCAGGGTCATGAGTGACAAGAAGGGTGGGAAGTCGATTTTTTACTGCATGAGCAAAAACCTGCTTCCGGAACCTTCCGCGCAGTTCCTGATCAAGTTTGGAAAACGGTTCATCAAGCAGCAAGGCTTCCGGTTGGGCGAGCAAAGTGCGCATCAAAGCAACTCTTGCCCTTTGTCCGCCGGACAAACTTGCGGGATCCCGTTCGTACATTCCGGACAGTTCAATTTCCTCCAGTGCCTGTTCAATTTTATCGCGGCGTTCCTGATGCCTGATTTTCGCGGGAAGAGCAAAAGCAAGATTTTCTCCTACAGACAAATGCGGAAACAGCAGATCATCCTGAAATAAAATCCCCAGTTTTCGTTCATGCGGAGGTAGATTGTCTAAAGTTCTATCATGCAGTATTATCTTTCCGGAAGTTTGAAAAACGGACGGAAGTGTTCCGCACAAATGGGCCAGCAAACTGGATTTTCCACATCCACTTGGCCCCATCACAGTCGTGACCTGTCCCGCGTTCACTTCAAGGTTGAGCCTACTGAACAGCGGATTGCCGTCTATTTTCAGGGAAATGTTTTCGAGTTTTAACATTTTTTAATTTAAAGAAATTCCGTTTGGTTCATGAAGAATGTGAAAATTATAATCTATTTACATCTCGATTTCGCAAAAACACAAGAAAGCATCCGCGAACTATTTTTACCACAGAGAGCACAGAGAACACAGAGGACTTTATTTATAATATTTTTTTCTCTGTGTACTCTGTGGCTCTGTGGTGTTTTTTAAGTTTTCTTTTATTCACGACTTCATGATCATTATTTTAAAGTAAAGCGGCGCGGTTCCGGAAACGCCAGCGTGGAATGGCCAACGCCAGCAAAAGCGCAATCCACGGAAACAAAGCCTGCAAAAAACCATAAACGCCGATGACCCGCCGGTCCGCGCCTGCGGCGTAACTTACGGCTTCAGTGGTGAGTGTGGCAAAACGTCCTCCTCCCGCGAACAGTGTTGGCAGATACTGGGCTACGCTGACGGCAAATCCGATAGCCGCAGCGACGAGCAGGGGTTTCAAAAGCAAAGGCAGTTTGATATGGAACAAAATCCTCAGTGGAGAAGCGCCCAAACATTGTCCGATCTTCGGAAAACGTGCATCCAGATTACGCCATGGATCAGCCAGTGTAAGAAAAATATACGGTAAAACAAAAAGTAAATGACTCCACACCAGCAACAGAAATGTGCCGTCCATTTCCATACGTACCGCTAAAATTTGGATGCCGAGCAGAAAAGTCGCCTGCGGAATTAACAAAGGCAGATAAAGCATCCACTGTGAACGTAATGAAAATCTGACACTCCGCCACTGTTCATTTTCTAAACAACCCACCACTAAAAACAGCGCGATTATTCCGGTAATCACTCCTACTTCCAGAGTCGTGAACGCGGTTTCCTGCAGGCTGCTCCAGTGACGCTCCCAATTTCGCGACGTCCAGCGCTGGGGCAAAACAAGGGGATACGGCCAGCGTAATGACAAAGACCAAAAAGCTAAACCAAGCAAACTCAAAAAGGCCGTTCCGAGTAAAAGTGAACCGCTCAATGCTGCAAGGTTGTGAACTTCATTTACGTTCCCACGTTTGCCGTTTGAAAGCCAATTCCTACATTTTTGAAAAATCAGCCACTCTGAAAAACGCCAGAAAATCAATGATCCAAGCGTGAGTAGCAACAGCAATACTGCTCCGGCTGAAGCCAAAAACCGAAATGACAAATCGGGATCGTCTATCCAGCGTAAAATCAACACCGAAAGTGTTGGCGGTGTGGTGGGGCCAAGTATCAACGCTACATCAACGACTGACAGAGAAAACGCCAGTACCGCAAAAACAGGCAGACGAATCAAAGGATAAACCTGCGGTAACACTAATTTCAGCCAACTGAGGGAATTTCCGTAACCCAGAGATTGCCCGATACGAATATATTCCTGCGCGCGAATTTGCTGCAAGGCGGCAAGAATCATTAAGAGCAAATATGGAGTTTCTTTCAAAACTAAACCGAAAATCAAACTTAGACCAAAAGGATCCTGTACTGTCACCCATTCCGGCGGTGTTTCCCATCCCATAAACAGGAAAGAAAGCCAGCGAACGATCCAACCGCTTGGTGCTACCAAAAACGCCAACCCTAAAGCCATTGCCGCATGAGGTACAGCAATCAATGGAATCAAACCCCGTCGTATAATTGCAAACAAACTGGTCTTTTTGTTTTTTTTATTTCCGGTAAGACTTTCCCGCGAAAGCATTGCGGCCAGGAGAACCGCCAAAGATAAAGAAAGAATAGTCGCGATAATTCCGGAAAAAAGAGTCAGCCAAACCGCATGCGGAAGTGCCGGATGCTCAAGTAATTGGCTGAAAATTTCAAAGTGAAATTGATTTCCGCCTAGGTCAGGTAAGTATCCCAGGGCCGGAAGCAGGACTCCGAAAAGTCCTGCAGCAATGGGAAGCAGAAACAGGAGTTGGGTGAGAATAGGAAAAGCAGGGAGTAGACTCACTGTCCGTATCGTCGTTGCCATTCCGCGTCAAGTTGGTTTTTCCAGTCCGGATGCGGATTTGACTGAGTAGGTCCGAGTTTTTCCGGAGGCAGTGTAGCGACTCCAAGCGGCAGGGCTTTGAATTTTTGCTGATCCTGCGCTGAAAGTTTTGCGATTGACAGAACTGTACTGTCACCCCAGATATCCGGATTTTGCTTTTGCATTTGTGCTTCCGGACTCATCAGGAAATTTGCCACAACTATCGCGCCTTCACTTGATCCGGAATTAAACGGAATTGCTACAAAGTGCGTGTTGCCGATCGTACCTTTTTTCAGCACAAAAGTCCGAGCACTTTCCGGAAGAGATCCGTTGGCAATAGCCGCGGAAGTATCGGAGGGATTGAACGACAGCGCAATGTCCAGTTCACTGTCGTTGAGCATTTGCTGCTGAACGGAACTGCTGGCCGGAAAACTTTTTCCGGAACGCCATAGGAGCGGATGCAACTGGTTCAGATAATTCCAAAGCGGAGCTGTGACTTTGGAAAACGCCGCCTTGCTTTTTACGGAACTATTCAATACTTCTGGATTTTCAGTCAGCTCTATCAATGCCTGCATAAGAAAAGTAGAACCGAGAAAATCAGTCACGTGCGGATAGGTGAAACGACCGGGATGCCTTTTGGACCACTGCAGCAGTTCCGGAATGCTTTTTGGAGTTTCGGAAACACGTGCGGAGTCAAAAACAAAGTTGAATTTGGCCATCCCCCATGGTGCTTCATAACCTTCAACCGGCATGTGAAAATCAATCAGCGTCGTTGGTTTTCCGCTAAAATCTACGAGTTTAAAATTGGGCAGATTTTCCGTAAATGGTCCAAAGAGTAATCCATTTTCCTTCATTTTGGCGAAATTCTCGCCGTTGATCCAGATCAAATCAACCGATCCGTTACTGCTGCGTCCCGCTGCTTTTTCCGCGAGTACACGTGAAACCGCATCGGCTGTGCTGGCAAGTTTGACATGTTTGAGTGTCACTCCGTGATCTTCTTTGACTCTGCTACCCACCCAACTGATGTAGGCATTAATTTCTTCTGAACCGCCCCAGGCATTCCAGTAAACGGTTTGCCCTTTGGCTTTTTTGCTGATGTCCTCCCACGAATTCCCATAGACGGAAAAACTGCCGAGCAGCAAAAAAAATATTGTAATAATAAAAAAATTAAGTGTTTTTGACATAGCCCCTGATTCGGTTGCAGAGTTAAAATTAAAAATATTATTCATTTATGGTAGACCTGTAAAAAGTCACAAAACGTGTCATTCCCAGCGAAGCGAGAAATCTATTTTATGTTATCGCACAGATATCATTAAGATTTTTGCCTACGGTTGAAATGAACCGCTAACACTATTGCATGAGCGTATTGCGGCTCTTTTGAGAAAAAGGGGAAACGCTGTGAAGTAAAAAATTTTCATAAGAATCTCTGTCCAGACTTCTCCAGATAAATGCCGGCAATGTAACCGTGCTAAAAATTATTAAAACCCAAATAATTGCTTTAAGCAGTCCACGCATGATATTCTTTCAGAAAATTGTCTCCCTGCATTACCGGAAAAATCTTCAGCAGATTAGCAGTACGAAAACTGTAATCCCACTGATTTGGTAGTCGAACACTTTAGCAAATTCTTACAACAATGAATGGCAAGAATGCTGAATGTAAATGAAGTAAAAGAAAAGATTTTAACTCTGCGTTCAGGAAATGCTTTGTTAGCAATCATACCAGAAGTCGGAGGTTGTATCACCCGTTATTGTTTAAAAACTGAAGAACAGGTTTTGGAACTCATGCGTCCGGCAACTCAAGCGGGACTTGCCGCAGCGGATCCGTTAGAAATGAGCTGCTTTCCGTTGATTCCTTTTTCAAATCGTATACGCAACGGACGATTTTCGTTCCAGGGAAAACAGATTAAAATGTCCCCTAATTTTCCACCGGAAGTGCACACAATTCACGGTCACGGATGGAAAGTCCCCTGGACTGTAAGCGAAGTTAAGGAAAATAGAGCCGTGTTAGCATACCAGCATTTCTCTGATGAATGGCCGTTTCCATATTTGGCCCACCAGGTTTTTGAGTTGACGGATTCTGCATTGACGGTCACTCTGCAAATCTGCAATACAGGGGAATCTGCAATGCCAGTGGGATTGGGACTGCATCCATACTTTGTCCGGACTCCTCTTGCAGTGATAACTGCTAAAACCGAAAAAATGTGGATCAATGATTCTGAAACTATGCCGCTTTGTTTGGAGTCGGTTCCGGAAACAGAACTGCTGAATCAAGGTTTGATTGTCACTCAGAATGCACTGGATAATCTTTTTACAGGCTGGAACCGTGAAGTCCTGATTTCATGGCCGGAATGGAATGCAAACTTAAGAATTTTTGCAGATGCACCCTTGGATTTTCTGGTGATTTACACTCCTGCTGATGCAGATTTTTTTTGTGTAGAACCAGTCAGTAATGTGACAGATGCCTTCAACATGCTGGCCCGCGGAGATTCCGGACATGGAACAAAGATCCTGCTGCCGGGAGAATCGTTTGAGGGGAGAGTCTGTTTTGTCCCGGAGCTTAATTAAGACACAGAAGACAATTTCTCTGCTCAGTAATTTCAAGGTCCTGATTTATTCAATCTCCAATCGTAGTGATATTCGATTCCCAGTTCATCTTCATTCAAAGAATTAGCCCAATTCCCTTTTGCATATTTCTGTAGATGAAGTAAAACTCCTGCTTCATTGCCGCCATAATCATCCTGATACCATTCAAAAATTTTAGAAAGCCAAAGTTTTTTGTCTTCTTTTTTTGCACCACGTGGATGATTAATGTATTCGCTTGCGCCTGTCTCTAAAAGTGAATCGGTGTTTTTAGCCGTGAAGGCAAGCGGCTGCAGATTTGGACAGCCCATGCTGGCGCAATTCAGGGCATAGTGAATTATGGGATCTTGCCAGATTGGTCGCAGAATGCGGTGTTCAATGTCATTCAGTGAAAGTTCTTCACCCTCGATCGTGAGCAACTCTTCATCCCAGGGACCAAAACTAAAAAAACTGAAAGAAATTTTTGTAATAGATTCAACAGGATAATGCTCCAAAATCAAATTAACGGTTGTAATTGTAATTAGTCATTTTTTTCTTCTCCTTTTTGCAATGAAGGCCAACATTTTTTTGACCAGCAACGGAAATGTTCCTAACAAGGCAAATGAA
>SCKS01000020.1 GCA_004124465.1 Fidelibacterota bacterium | reverse complement strand
TTAGTAAAAGAGCAAGAAATTGCGGAGAAAGTGTGGAAGTCCGGCGGCGTTTACGGCGACGCTATCGATCAAATTGTCATGTGGCTGGGAAAAGCGAAAGAGGTAGCAGAGAACGATGCCCAGCGAAAAGAGCTTGAAATTCTGATCGATTACTACCAGACGGGTGATCTAAGGACCTGGGATAAATACAACATGGCGTGGGTGAAGAACACGGACATTGATATTGACTATATCAACGGCTTTATCGAAGTGTATGGTGACCCGAAGGGAATCAAGGCGTCTTATGAATCGGTGGTAGAGATTAACGATTTTGAAGCAACGGCAAGAATGAAAGCCCTTTCAGACAATGGGCAGTGGTTTGAGGATAATGCGCCAATCAGGGATATTCACAAGCGGGAAAAGGTTCAGGGCATTACATACAATGTGGTAAATGTGGCCATGCTGGGAGGCGATGTGTCACCTTCTTCACCTATTGGGATAAACCTGCCCAACTCGAACTGGATCCGCTCCGACTATGGGTCAAAATCTGTGAGCCTGGGCAATATCACAACAGCCTACGATGAAGCCCGAAGCGGCGGTTTTGTTGAGGAGTTTGGTTATACGGACGAGGAGAAAGCGAGATCAAAAAAGTACGGGTCATTCGCAGGCAAGATACATACCGCCATGCATGAGGTATTGGGACACGCCTCAGGCAAACTTGAAGCAGGCGTTGGAACCCCAAAGGAGACACTGAAGAGTTATGCTTCTACTATTGAAGAGGGCCGCGCCGACCTTTTCGGGCTCTATTATATCATGGATCCCCAACTGGTAGAGATGGGCTTGTTAGAAACTGACGAGATAGGGAAGGCGGAATATGATGGTTATATAAAAAATGGACTTATGCTTCAGTTGAGACGTCTTCAGCCTGGGGAGGAGATCGAAGAATCACACATGCGGAATAGAGCATACATTTCTCACTGGACGTACGAGAAAGGCAGAAAAGACAATGTCATCGAAAAAAAGGTTCGTGACAAAAAAACATATTTTGTAGTGAATGATTATGAAGCGCTGCGGGGGCTCTTTGGCGAACTCCTGCAAGAGATTCAGCGGATAAAATCGCAGGGTGATTATGAGGCGGCGAAAGACCTAGTGGAAAACTACGGTGTAAAGGTAGACAAGAAACTTCATAAAGAGGTGCTGGAGCGAAGCAAAGTGTTGAACATTGCGCCATATGCCGGATTCATGAACCCTCATTACAAACCGGTGACTGATGAGAACAATGAAATCACCGACATTGTGATAACCTATTCCGATGACTTCGTGGAGCAGATGCTTTACTATGATAAGTATTACTCTTTTCTGCCCTTAGAGAATAATTGACAGCCAACAACTGAACGGTTTGAAGATAAAACCAACCCAATTTTTTCTTCTAGCACAGGGGATTACCACTATTGATGTTAATCTCACCGACGGGGGAGCTTATAGAAGAAATAAAACAGAAACATTGTTCAAGCACAAATATTACATTTGAGAAAGCGACAACCCGAACGAGGTATAAGATGAAAAAAACAGCAGTATACATATTGATTTTAACCACTGGCACAGCTTTCGCGCAGCTTGACATGACCAAGTTGAAAGAAATGAAGGCGAGAAGTATCGGCCCGGCAGGTATGAGTGGACGAGTAACAGCAATTGACGTCGTCCTTTCAGCCCCTGATGTTATGTACGTCGGCACGGCCTCCGGCGGATTGTGGAAATCGGTGAGTGGAGGCATTGATTGGACCCCCATTTTTGATGACCAAAAAGTTGCCTCTATAGGTGACGTTGTAATCGATCAATCAAACCCGGATGTTATCTGGGTCGGCACGGGAGAGGGGAACCCTAGGAATAGTCAGACCAGTGGCTACGGTGTTTACAAAAGCTTAGACGGTGGCAAAAATTGGGAATATATGGGGCTTGGGGAGACAAGGAATATTCATCGTGTCATCCTGGATCCTCGGAATTCGGACGTTGTATATGTAGGTGCTCAGGGCCCAGCGTGGGGAGACACTAAAGAGAGGGGCATTTTCAAAACCGTTGATGGTGGGAAAACGTGGGAAAAGATTCTTTATGTTAATGAAAAGACAGGAATTGGGGAGCTTGTGATGGATCCTTCCAATCCAAACAAACTCATCGCCAACATGTGGGAATTTCGGCGGTGGCCCTGGTTCTTTAAGTCTGGTGGTGAGGGATCTGGGATGCACATCACTTTTGATGGAGGCAAGACCTGGGAACAGCGAACAGATAAAGATGGCTTGCCCGCTGGTGAACTTGGTAGGATGGGTATCGCAATTGCCCCCAGTAACCCGGACATTATTTATGCCCTTATTGAATCAAAGAAAAACGCTATTTATAAATCGGAAGACGGTGGTTTTAAATGGAGTAAAGTGACCGAAAAAAATATTGGGGGCCGCCCCTTTTATTATGCTGAGATATACGTTGATGTTGTAAATGAGAATCGAATTTATAACCTCCATAGCACGGTAACTGTCAGCAATGACGGCGGGAATACATTCTCTCAACTCATGACAGCATATGGCGATGCTGGTGTTCATCCGGATCATCATGCCTTCTGGGGCCATCCTCAAGATCCCAACTTTCTTATGGAAGGAAATGATGGTGGGCTCAACATTTCCAAGGATAGAGGGAAAACTTGGCGTTTTGCTGAAAATCTGCCGCTAGCACAGTTCTACCATATTAATTATGATATGGAATGGCCTTATAATATTTACGGTGGGATGCAGGATAACGGATCCTGGCGGGGCCCGGCCTATGTGTGGCGCTCAGGAGGCATCAGAAATGCTTATTGGGAAGAACTTTTTTTCGGAGATGGTTTTGATGTGGTACCCCATCCAGGAAACTCACGTTTTGGTTATGCCATGAGCCAGGGCGGTAGTTTGGGGCGTTACGATCTGGTAACAGGGCATACTCAAACCATAAAACCGGTTCATCCGGAGATGGTGGACCTCCGTTTTAACTGGAATGCCGGCATAGCACAAGATCCTTTCAATGAAAACACCATCTATTATGGAAGCCAGTTTTTGCACAAGAGTCGAGACAGAGGGGAAAACTGGGAAATAATTTCTCCAGACCTGACAACTAATGATGAGGAAAAACAGAAACAGCTTGAATCCGGAGGTCTTACCTATGATGTAACAGGTGCAGAAAATTTCACCACTATTATTGCTATTGCTCCCAGCGCTCTACAGAAAGGTGTCATATGGGTTGGGACGGACGATGGAAACATTCAATTGACACAGGATGGTGGTGAAACATGGACAGACCTCACAAATAGATTCACCGGTGTGCCAAAGGGGAGCTGGGTTCCTCAGATCACGGCCTCCACCTACAGTGCTGATGAAGCGTTTGTTGTGATTAATAACTACCGCAGGAACGACTGGAAGCCATATGTCTTCCGGACGACTAACTTCGGAAAATCATGGAGAAAGATTGTTGATGATGACAAAGTATGGGGATACGCTCTCTGCATGGTCCAGGATCCGGTAGAACCGAACCTTATGTTCCTTGGTACAGAGTTCGGTCTTTATTTGTCTATTGATGGTGCGAAAAATTGGACCAAGTGGACACATGGTTATCCCACGGTTTCCACCATAGACCTCAAAATTCATCCCAGGGAACACGACCTTGTAATCGGGACATTTGGCCGAGCGGCTTATGTACTTGATGATATCCGACCCTTGAGAGCACTAGCCGCTGAGGGAACTGGAATTTTGAATAACCACCTTCATTTCTTTCAACCACCGACAGCCGTACTGGCCATTCATCGCCAAGCCAGTGGCACACGGTTCAATGCCAATGCGATGTTTAGCGGCGAAAACAGGGATGGGGGAGCCATGATCTCTTTCATTTATAATCCACCCAAGGACAAAGAAGAGGGTAAGTCTAAGCCCAGCAAAAGTGAAGGTAAAAGACCTGGTAAAAGTGATGTTCGACCCAAAAAGGACAAAGTAAAGATTGAAATATTGAACGCCAAGAACGATGTCATAAGGACACTTCAGGTAGAAGCCAAATCTGGATTTAACCGAACCATATGGGGTCTTCGTCGGAAAGGTGTTCGCTCAGCGGGAGGCCGAGGCTGGGGAGGACAAATGCGTCAAGATCAGGAACCACCAGGTCCGCCAGTATTACCTGGTGACTATACTGTAAGAATGTCCCATGCAAAAGACACCGTTTCACAAATAGTTAACGTGATTACCGACCCCCGAGTGGACATCTATTCCAGGAATCTGGAAGAGTTGCAACCATTGTATGATCGCCAAATGGAACTGGCCGAACTTACGGGCAAGGCTTTAAAGCAACTTCGGGAAGCGAAAGAAACCATTGGGTCCGTAAACAAACTTCTCAATCCAAAACAAGATAAGGATCATAAAGAACTGAAGACGCTAGGTAAGGATGCTCAAGAGAAAATTGACGAATTGGAAAAACTAATCGTCAATCCTCGGGGCCGGCAAGGAATCAGCCGAAACCCTAAAGTTCTGTCGACTCAGGTAGGAATGTTGAATCGTTATCTTTACAGCAATACTACGGGTCGAAATGATACTCACAACATTCTCCTTAAACACGCAGAGAAAGAGACAGAAAAAGTGTTGGATCAGGTTAACAGTTTCTTTGACAAAGAATGGGAAGATTATGAAAATGCGGTAGAGTCAGCTCGCTTGAGCCCTTTTAAGAACTATGAACCGTTAAAGGTGAAGTAGTGAATAGAGGGGTCCTGTTAATACACAATAAAACAAGGAATGGACTATGATAAATCGGCGAAACTTTATTAAGACATTGTCAGCTCTTGGTATTTCTCTCCCTGTTATGGGCGGAAACGTGGCACGGTCAAACCCAGCAGCCAAGAAAAACAACCCTGTTATTATTTGTAGCAGGGATGAAAACTGGGGGAGAAAAGTGTTAAAACCGGGTTGGGATATTCTTTCCTCAAAAGGATCACTTTTAGATGCTGTGGAAAAGTCAGCAAATATCACTGAACTTGATCCCGAGGACACTTCCGTGGGATATGGTGGTCTTCCTAATGAACGTGGCGTTGTTCAGCTGGACGCTTCCATCATGTATGGCCCTACCCACAACTGCGGTTCAGTGGCGGCGTTGGAAGGGATCAAAACACCTTGCTCCGTGGCACGGTTGGTTATGGAAAGAACCGACCATATACACATAGTGGGAAAAGGTGCTCAAGAGTTTGCTGTTGCCCACGGCTTTAAGGTAGAGAATCTCCTGACGGAAAAATCGAGAAGAATCTGGCTGCGGTGGAAAGAGAACCTTTCTGATGAAGATGACTGGTTTCCACCAAAAGACGGAAATTATGATACAGACAGGACTACAGGGACCATAAACGTTCTTGCCGTGGATGGTAACGGAGACATGGCAGGTATTACCACCACCAGTGGCCTGGCGTGGAAAATTCCTGGCCGCATCGGTGACTCCCCCATCATCGGAGCCGGACTCTATTTGGACAATGAAGTGGGAGCCGTAGGTGCTACAGGCCGAGGGGAAGAGCTCCTCCGTTCCTGCGGTTCATTCTATGGTGTGGAACAGATGCGGGCCGGTAAGTCGCCTCAGGAGGCGTGCGAAGCTGTCTGCCAGAGAATTATTGATATTAACGGCGGCAAAGATAAAATTGATTTCAGCGATAAAATGGTTGCCATGAACAATGACGGTGAGGTAGGCTGCGCTGCCATCCGCGGAAGCAAAGGGAGGGAGCCTGAGCTGGCTTACTGGTCCAAGAAGGGATTTAAAGTTTTGAAAGGGACTTATCTTATTGAGAGCTAGCTCGGGCTCCTTTTCGAAAACCTTAAATTGCACAAGGACAACAACATTAGCTGTGAGCATTTGTTTTGCAAAAAAACTTGACAAGTTAGGCTAATTGGTTGTAGCGTTCCATCGGATGTGGTAAAAGTCCGGGATGAATGAATAATATTGATTGTATTGTGTATCAGATGTGGGTAAACCACTCTCGGAAATTTTCTGTATAAACTAATGCATACCAACTATTTCAGAATTTAGAACAGGAACATAAGGGGAAATATCAAATGAAAACCATGAGAGTAATTACTTCTCTATTAGTCATGACGGCACTCATTTTTGCACAGGGTGGAAGAGGCAAGGTGCGAGGCGTCGTTACTGATCAGGAAACAGGTGAAGTACTCGTAGGTGCGAACGTGTCCATCGAAGGCACCTCTCTTGGCGCGTCGACCGATTTGAACGGTGTGTATGTGGTACTGGCCATTCCCACTGGTACGTACACGGTGCAAGTTGGCTACATTGGTTATCGGGAAGTTGCACTTTCAAACATTCGCGTCAGTGAGAACCAGACCACGACCCAAGATTTCCAGCTCGCGCCCTCAGCAATTGAGGTGGATGCGCTACAAATTGTTGCTGAGCGTCCGCTTATTCAGCGAAATACCACTAACACAGTCCGTATAACGACACAAGAAGATATTCAGAACATGCCCGTTCGCGGACTGCAAAATCTTATTGCCTTGGAGGCAGGTACTGTACTGCAAGATGGCGAATTGCATATCCGTGGTGGACGAACCGGTGAGGTAGCCTATTTCATTGATGGTGTTTCAGCAATGAACCCAATGTACAACAGTGAAAATGTTACAGTTATCCAAGAAGCGTTAGAAGAAGTTCAGATGCAGGCTGGTGGTTATACTGCAGAATTTGGAGGTGGGAACTCAGGAATTGTACGTTCAACACTACGTAGCGGCGGCTCACAAATAAATGGGTCAGTTGACTTTCGTACGGATGGGTTTGCGGACCCAGGTGAACAATTTCTCGGAACGTCCTCCTATGGTTACTCAAATGGCGTGGTCACCTTGAGTGGTCCTTTAGTAACGCCTAAGCTCAGGTTCTTTGTGGCTGGACAGTTTAATAATATGGACAACCGAAGCCCGAGTTACGTAGTGCCTTTCGATACTAGAGATTTCATTGATCCAGTTACCGGCCAGGCACTGGGAACTCTTGATTCCTTAGGCTGGTTGCGTGATGACGGATATGAAGGGAGAGAGGCTGGTGAACCGCTTCCTGGTAATTCTCACATTGCCTATCTACTTAACGATCTTCCTGATTCTTGGAGAAAATCCAATATGTTTCAAGGAACCTTGACGTATGACCTGACGAACAGTATCAAATTACGTTTTACAGGAACCGTTGATGGCTCAGAAAATCCGGCATCGGGATCCACTTTTTATACGAACTTACAGAATTCGTACTTCAATGGTGATAGAACATCCATGGTATCAAGAGACCATACTATGATGGGCTTCCGGGCCACCCATATTTTGAATGAGAAAACGTTTTATGAACTGGGCCTCTTCTACACTGATCGGTCTTACAAGAACTACGACAAGGATTTTGGCGACGACTGGAAGTCTTATGCCGATAGTGTTGCAAACTTTGAAAAATTCGGGGCTACAGGATGGCGCAGTAGATATCTTGGTCCCGGATGGATCAGTACTATCAATAATTTTGAAATGGAACCACCCGGTTATCCGAACAATGGTTATTCAAAGAATAGTCAAACTGACTTGGGTGCCTCTTTCGATTTTACCAGCCAGTTGAGGCCGAGGTGGGAGGTAAAAGTCGGTGGCCGATATGAGGCTTGGGAAATGCGTAGATTCTCTAGCGGGAATATCAGGCAGTGGTTACAAACTGAGAATGGTGTTACCGGGGACGACCCATATCAATGGGAGTCTATATACGGGAGTGATTGGGAATATCAGCGGCAGGTGGAACTCTCAAAGGCAAGTGGTGCTACGTATTATGGATATGATATTGACGGTGAAGAGACAGATGAGTTTCCTTATGGTCCAAACACACCCCAGTTTGCCTCAGGTTACTTGCAGAACAAAATTGAGTACCCAGACCTTGTTCTGAACTTTGGACTACGGTTTGAATATATTGATAATCAATCTTTGAAGCCCTCAGATCCAGAGAAACCTGTGATGGACACTCAAAGGGACTGGCTTGATCCATCTGGTGTAGACAGAACAGAGCCCTATACTTATATTCTGCCCCGTTTCAACTTTTCATTCCCGGTGACGGACCGGACTGTGTTTTATGCTCAGTACGGTAAATATATGCAGATGCCATCTTTGAACCAGGTTTATACGGGTTACACTCAGTTAAGTAATACAGTGAGCCCGATGACCCGATCACCCTATGGTTGGTGGGGTGGTGGCGCCGGATGGACAGCCAAACCAGAGGAAATTACCCAATATGAGCTGGGTCTCCGTATTTTGGTCAGCGAGAGTTTTGCCCTCACAACGACTGGATTCTATAAGAATTACAATAATCAACTTAGAATCGATGAGATCCGTGCCTCAGGCCTGCATCCAGAAGAAATTGCAGCAGGTGCCACACTTTTTGCTGGGAATGTAAATGAGGACTTTAGCACCAATAAAGGTGTGGAGTTTACTCTGGAGCTTAGACGCACCAAGCGTGTGGCAGCGAAGCTTAATTACACCCTGTCAGATACGCGAGGAACAGGTGCTAGTTCTAGATCAGGGGATGTTGTAGTGAGCGACGTGGTTACACGGTACCCGGTTCTCATGTTCCCGCTCGATTATCACCAGCCGCATCGCGGGAGCGCCATGTTAGACTACCGCTTTGCCCAGGGTGAGGGTGGAATGTTACAAGGTGCTGGTGTGAATTTGCTAATGACTTTCAACAGCGGCCATGCATATACGAAGATTGTAGAACCGC
Organism: Fidelibacterota bacterium; assembly: GCA_004124465.1. GTDB lineage: Bacteria > Fidelibacterota > Marinisomatia > Marinisomatales > S15-B10 > UBA2125. The sequence goes on along the minus strand of SCKS01000020.1, from coordinate 10,664 downwards.
AAGAATTGGGTCAGGCAGATCCCTGGGATATTGGTGTGCGAGCTACACGCGACCCGCGTGGCCGGCGACCGGCTGAGCCACTTAATCATTCTATGACACCTTGGAATTTCAATATTGACCTTAATGTGGATAAGGTGTTTTATCTTGGTGGAATCTCAGTAGATGTATATATGCATGTTTTGAATCTTCTTGACCGCAAGAACGTTATCAATGTCCATCCTACCACTGGAACGCCGGAAGATGACGGTTGGTTAAGAAGTGCACATGCCGTGTCGTTTAAAAAGATTCCTCAATACGAGGAGTTTTACCGTGCCATCAATCTGGATAACCGCTGGGCCTGGCAGTTAGCTTCGGGGAAAGATTTTTACGGAACGCCCCGTCAGATTCGCTTCGGCGTAAGGGTGGAATTCTAATACTTTGTTATTTTAATGACCGATTGAATGGTTTGAACTGAGGTTCGAAAAAAGGAGTCACAGACTATGAGGAAAGTTACATTTTTGTCCTTCGTGGTACTTATTACTCTTCTAGTACCTATCGCTTTTGCTAAGGAGGCACCAAAGGATATTTCAGTGCGGGATAACGCACTGTTCGGTGGAGGAAGGGGCAACCCGCAATGGAGCCTGCTTAATATCAACAATCTCTGGTTCTGGCTTGAGAATAATGGCGAAGCGAACCATTCTCCTAACGGTGACAACGGTACATACTTCCCGCGGGGCATGGTATGGGCTATTTACAAGGATGGTATGAAATGGGGTGGCTCGGCTTATCTGGACGCTGCTCATACTGAACCGGCTCCTTATGGACAGACTATTCGAATTGGTGGAAGTGATTATGGTAATGGGACCAACGCGGGGCGGATTATCGGTTCCGGTGCAACGGCTGCTCGGCAAGACCCAGGTGATGATGATGTTCGAGTTTACAGGATTCGCCGCGACTATTACACCATGTCCGAAGGGGAATTGAATCTCGACGCAGCTGAAACTTATGAAAAGAGTTTAGGTTCGGCCACTGACGCAGAAGTGCAACTCGTTTATGATCGCTACGTGCTGGATTGGAATGAATGGCCCGTTGGTTACGGAGCGCCATATATTGATAGAAATGGAGACGGGGTTTACACTGCACCGCCCCCATTCAGTGCAACCTTCAACGCGGACAGTCTCATCAGCCAGGGTTACGATGAACCTGGAGTCGCTGGTGGAGATCCAAACTCGCCGGCAGATCAGGTACTCTGGAATGTTTATAATGACCTTGACAGGACCCGGACACTTGCCATGGAAGGTTCTGAACCGATGGGCCTTGAAATTCAACGTACTGTATGGGGCTATAAACGTTCTGACGCGCTGGGAAACAGCTATTTCAAAAGGGTAAAGATTATTAATAAGGGGGGCGTTGACGTTGGTGGGGATGGTACCACCCTAGGTAGTTTTTATATTGATAGTATGTATGTTGGCCAGTGGTCGGATCCGGATTTAGGTGCATATTCGGATGACCTTCTGGGATGCGACACCACGCTGGGTGTCGGCTATGTATATAATGGTAATCCCAGTGATTTTGAATATGCCAGGCATGGTCAGGTTGTGCCAGCAGCAGGGTACGATTTTCTGGCAGGCCCGATGGTTCCTTCACCAGGTGATGTAGCAGTCTTTGATCTCAAGTATAAACAAGATTATAAGAATTTACCCATGACTGGTTTTTCATGGTTTTCCGCTGGTAGCCCCATCTCCGATCCGCCCAGTGATTATACGGGAGGACTGCGATGGCACAAAATGTTACGTGGTTTCGCTCCAATAGATGGACCCGACCAATTTTATCCCTTCCCTGAAGGGACACCAAAGAGTTCATTTCCCTATGCTGGTGACCCGGTTACACAAACCGGTATGGTGGATGGTTTGGGAAATGACTGGTCGTTTCCTATGGGTGACCGACGAATGTTTTTGGTCAGTGGACCGTTCTCTTTAAATCCCGGGGATACTACGGAAGTTACTATAGGTTTTGTTGCTGGACAGGGGGCGGACAGGTATTCCAGCATTTCAGTTATGAAGTTCAACGACCGTTTCACTCAGTTGACTTATGACGCGCTCTTCCAAGTTACAAAAGCGCCGGCCAGGCCAGATGTGCAGGTTACAGAGTTGGATGAAGAAATAATCGTGGAATGGAGCAGTAACCTGACGAAAGTCAATGAAGTAGAGAAAACAGTTAGCGAACCTGGCAGCTATCGTTTCGAGGGATACAATGTATATCAGATGCCCAGAGGAAATTCCACTATTGGCGATGCGAAACGTATTGTGACCTATGATCTTGCAAGCGATCCCACCGTCATTCTTGATGAGGGATTCGACCCTTCGTCTGGACAGATTCTGCTTAAGCCTGTTCAATTTGGGTCCAACGTTGGTGTAAAGCGGTTCTTTGTCTTTGATCGAGATCATGTTAAAGACGTAGATAAACTGAACAACGGCCAGGAGTATTATATAGCTGTAACGGCATACTCGGCAGCATCGGAAGCTGGATATATCCCGGCATCTCTGGAGTCGTCTCCGGAGATCATTACTGTTGTCCCGCAGAAGCCGTTTGGAACAGTCTTTAATACCTCGTATGGCGATGTCCTCGATGTAGTACAGGCTGCGGGTCAGAGCGACGGTGTCATTATTCCCACAGTTGTTGATCCCGGAGCGAGTACGGGCTCTACATACGAGATTACTTTTACAGATTCTTCAGGGGGTGGCGTTGCGAACGTATTTGCGATCACAAATACGACAAACAACGAGGTCGTCTTGTCTGATCAAAAGAACTTTACCGGTGACAGTGATTACCCCCTCGCTGATGGTGTTTTCGTGCAGGTATCCGGCCCAGCTCTTGAAGGAAAAGATTGGGATTACACCGCTGGATCGGGAACGGGAGTTCGCTGGATCTCGGGAGCCGGAGGTGGTGAACTGTTATACGGAGGTGCCTATCTGGGCCCCAATTTCACCGGCTCTAATGTTCCACCGGCAAGTTACGTGCCGGTAGAGTTTCGATTGGCGAATATCCTTGAGGGGACGGTGGGGAATGGTGAGGACTACACTGTGGATACATCTCACCCAAATGCTTCAAAAGCGGCTACATATGCAACATGGGGTTTCGGGAATTTTACTGGTATTATTGATGTCCCTTTCTCAGCCTATGATATTAGTGACCCAAGTAGCCCGCGGCAACTCAACATAGTTGTCAGGGACTATGATGGCAATGGAGCCTGGGATATGCACTATGAGGGTGATGATGAAGGAGAAAATGCCCGGCCGTACAATTACACCTGGATTCTCGATTCAGATTATGATGAGGCTGCTTCATGGGATGCTGATACTGAAGCCGAGGATTTTATGGGTCAGGTCGATGTAGATGGTGGGCCAGTCCTGTGGGCTCTCTGGTTAAAAGATCGTGGAGGTCGTCCGTTTTTCTCGGACGATGGCACATTGACGCTTATACCTAACTTGGTCATCACGACCAGTGATATTTACAGCTTCGCCTCTCCAGGTCCAACAACAGGTGGAGGAGAGGAAAAAATCAGCGCAGAGCGGGTAAATGTATTTCCGAACCCGTACTATGCTTTTAACCCTGCAGAGGTTACTCGTATGGCTAGATTTGTTACTTTTAATAATTTGCCGCCCAAAGCGACCGTTAGAATTTTTAATCTGGGCGGTCAGTTAGTGGCGAAACTGGACAAGGACGATGAAACTCAGTTTCTGCAGTGGCCTCTACTAAACTTCCAGAACATTCCTGTGGCCAGCGGTATGTACCTTGCACATGTTGAAATGGTAATGCCTTCTGGTGGAGAGTTTTCCAAGATACTGAAAATAGCAATCATTCAGGAGAAAGAGATGCTTGATATTTATTAATACCATGCTGAAGCGTCTTAAGATTTATCTAGAGAATTGAAAAGGAGAGTACGATGAAAAATGGATTTAGATTCCTTCCAGCGGTCTTCCTCTTGGCAACGTTGGTTATGGTCAGTAGCCTTGATGCGCAGGTAACCGAGGTTGGGAGAACCATGGACGAGGATCAGGATATTAATAACAGAAGGATCGGTAGTGCATCTGCAACTGAGCTTTTGATCCCTGTTGGGGCGCGGGACATGGCCATGGGAGGTGCGAGCATCGCAGTCACTCAAGGTGTTGAAGCCATTCACTGGAATCCCGCCGGTCTTGCTCGTCTTGGCAGTTCTGCCGAGGCAATCTTTTCCTCTTTGTCCTACCTTGCTGACATCAATCTAAACTACGGTGCTATAGGGGCCTCCTTTGGCCGCTTGGGCGTAGTGGCTGTCAGCATCAGATCTTTGGATTTCGGTGATATCCCCATGACTTCAAATGACGATCCTGAAGGTGATGGAGGTAGAACATTCTCACCTGCCTTTATTACTGCGGGACTGAGCTATGCTATAGCGTTCAGCGACCGGGCGAATGCTGGTGCCACCATTAAAGTAGTCTCTGAGAAAATGGGTAGGGTACAAGGCTCGGCAGTTGCCGTGGATCTTGGCGTGCAATATCATTCCGTCGGTGGGATTTCTGGTCTTGACATGGGTGTTGCCATGAAAAACTTCGGTCCCGAGGTTGCCTTTAAAGGTACTGGTCTATTGCGCAGAGCCACTTCCTCCGAAGGACGACGCGCGGAACAGTACTACAGTCTTGAACCAGCATCCTTTCAGTTACCATCCGTGGTCGAAATTGGCGCAACATACGACATGTCACTAGGTGAGGGTATGGGCTTGACCACTAGCGGTGCTTTTGTAAACAATAACTTGGCTCTCAATACCTTCCGCGTAGGCAGTGAAATTAGCATGAATGTTCAGAAGGCATCTTTGTTTGGTCGTGGTGGCATGGAGTTTGCCACAAAAGGTGCGATGGATGAGTATATTTTTGGTCCTACTGTGGGGTTTGGTTTAAACTACCAGGCGGTTGGGATCAACTTTATGCTGGATTATGCCTGGAGATCGGTCGAGTACTTTGATAATAACTCGGTTATTTCCTTAAGACTCGGATTCTAAGTCTCCAACTAGAGGTTATTTATGAGTGAAAAGCTGTCTCTTTAGAGGCAGCTTTTCTTTTGTGACCTAGGCAAACATACGCTTATGTTTAAATGTTTAATGAGTGCTCGAAAATCTATATATTTTTCTCTTCTCATTATCTTACTATTTTTTCTTTCTTGTCAGAAAGATGTGGCTAGTAAGTCCTACTTTCCGGAAACAGGTCGAAATGCGATTTATCAGAGCTCCATTGACCTGCGCAGAAATCTCAAAGTTCTATCCATTTCGATGCAACCTGGCCAGGAAGATCTTTCTGGTTTAGCATATTTCCGTCTTGGACTAGGAGCAAAAATTATGGGTGCCTATATCACAAATGGGGAGGGGGGAGAAAGCGATATCCGGGGTGAATACCCCCCCTATCTTGCTAAGATTCGAAGAGAAGAAGCAGCAGATGTGTTGGCATATCTGGGAGGTCAAGTACATTTTCTTAATATGCCTCATATTGCGTCAGCCAGGGATTCAACAAGAGTTAGGGAATTATGGCCTGCCGATCAACTCCAGGCGGGTCTTGTGGAGCTTTTTTCTCAATTTAGGCCCGACGTAGTGCTCTTAGCTCGGGATTGGACGAGGGTCAGAAATAACCATCAGTGGGAAAGACTACATGCTGATTTGATCACGGCAGCAAAGGAAAGCCCATTTGTAGAACACCTTTTTGTTGACAGTGATAACAAAAAGGGGTTACTAATCCCTGTGGATGAGCGTCACAAGTTTTGGAAAAAAACATATCGTAAAGTTGGGAAAGAAGCTGCAGCCAAATACAGATCTTTGGCCATTCAGCGAAATACCTGGCTGAGAGGCTACGAACCATCATATCACCTAACATATACAACCTCATCCCAACAAATTGAGGAAATTGATGAAAGGTTATCAACTTCCCCCTCTAAACGCCTTAGCCGGACAGATCACGAAATACGAAAACTGACGGATGTGACGACCCAAGGAAACCCCGGTGATGCACTAAAATCACTGGTAGCCGTTTTAGACTCCGTCAGTTATTATCTTACGCGTACTTATGATTTGAAGGTTCGTGAACAGGAGACTTTATTGCGCTGGAAGAAGGAGCTTGAAAAACTTCGGTGCGCCCTATTGGGTGTGGAGGTGGAATATTCTATCAGCGATAAAATGCTTACAGATCGGCAGTTGACTTTTTTCACAGTAAATAAGTTGAAGGGTGTAAATGATGAGGGGGAAACACACATATATTTCCCTAGCGCCGACAAAGGATGGATTGTTAATGAGGATTTGGCTCGAAAGGTTCCTCTAGAATTGGAGCAGGAATACCGGTTAGTTACACCAGAAGACATTGACTATACCTTTCCACCTGGACGACATGAGGTAACTTCCTCGACCCTTGGAGAACCCTTTCAATTTTTCATCCTTCACCAGGGCCCAACAAAAGAAGAAAGTTTTATATACAGCAGTACTGTAGAGTTTACTTTTTCCCCGAAGGTGGCGATCGAGATTTTATCACCCATCGTTAGGATGACACCTGGTGAAATCGTTGTTTTTCGTTTAACGAATATTTCTAGAGATGGAGTAGCAGATGTGATGAAGGCCGATGGCCCACTTGCGTACTCAAATGAGAGCAGATTTAGACTAAGCAATAAAGACAACTCACATCTTGACACACTTCGCATTTCCTGGACAGGCAGGCCTGATGTTGGGACCTATTTAATCCCATTAAAGATTGGTTATACCCAAGTGGGGAATTTTGCTGCAAGAAAATTTAACGCCCAAGTTGATGAATCCAAGAAGGTGGGGATTATTGCGAGCTTACCGAACAGTCCGCTAACCAATGCCCTTCGTAGATTAAACATCAATTTTTCCTCTATCCGCTTGGACAAATCATTTTCGAGGCAGATTGCTTTTCTCGATGTTCTTTTAGTTGACAGACGAGCACTATCTTTGAAGCCCCAAATCAAGGATTTGAAGAATGATATGGTTAACTTCGTGAAAAAGGGTGGTCATTTAATTGTTTTTGCACAGGATGCTGTTACTTGGAATGAGTCTCCACTTTGGTCTGGGATGGACTTAACTCCAACAGTACAATACGACGAGAATATTGAACTTAAATTGAGCTCAACGCACACACTTCTAAAACAACCCAATCCGATTGCTTCACAAGATTGGAATGGATGGCTTTACTCACGGGGTTATAATATTGTCTCTGGTAATGCCTTGGAAAACATGGAGCTTCCGGTGAGAGAAAAACATTCGGGAAAACCCCTTATTGTTTCACTGACAGGTGGTAAGGGTAAACAGACTTATGTTGATTTAGCTCTTGGCCATCAGTGGATGAACATTCATCCTGGAGCGTATCGACTGCTGGCGAACCTCATTTCAAATTAGTGGAAAGGATAACGGTTGATTATTAATAGACTTATTCTCTTGTCTGTTGTTGTTGGATTCTCTGTTAATGAAATTCAGGCTCAGGACCTTACTCCGCCCAAATCCTTCAGATTGAACCTGGACTACGCAAAATTTCGTTACGACAATGAAAATACTTACTTAGAAATTTACTATGCGTTTTATCCATATTTCCTGACCTACCGTTGGTCAGGAGAAAAATATAGAACTGGCGTGCAACTTCGGATGCGCTTGAAAAACAATGAGACGAACACCTATCTATTTGATGAACAATCAGGGTTACAGGTCGAGGCTGCAGACACTACAGAAGCCACATCTCGCTTTCCGTTTGTTACCCAGGCTGGGTATGCTGTCCCATTTGGCGATTATACCCTGGAAGTAGTTGCTAATGACTCACTTGCTCCATCGCGCCGGGACAGTGTTAGTTTCAATATCAGTGCGAATGCTTATCCGGCTGGGGCTTGGTGTAGCGATTTGGAACTGTGTAGCACCATTAAATCATCTCAAAAGAGAGACGATCCTTTCTTTAAAAACTCATTAGAAGTTGTCCCAAATCCTACGCTGGTTTTTGGAGTTACAGCCCGCCCGGTGGTTTTTCACTATGTGGAACTGTACAATTTGGACCCGGTAAAAACGTACACGGTTAAGCAACTTATCATAGATCCTGATGGAGAAGTGATACGCGAGGCATCAAAGACACGTAATTTTGGTGCCAGAGATGCTATAGAAGTTGGTACAACAAACGTGACATCGATTTTCTCTGGGCGATATCAGTTTCATGTTTTGGTTTTAGATGATAGTTCACAGGAAATAGCCAAGGCAGAGAAAACGTTCTATGTATATAATCCACATTTACAGGTGCCATCTTTAACTGACCCTGTTTTCCAGGAGATGGAGTTGGCTGGGCTGTCCGAGGAGCGGCTTACTGAAGAATTTCAGCAAGCAAGATATCTCGCAACCGAAGGAGAAATTGAAGCCTTTGCAGAAATCATCTCTGAAGATGAAAAGCGTAAGTTTCTAGCAGAATTTTGGGTTAATGTGGAAAATGGAGAGAGCAGGCACGGACCAATCAGCCGTGCGGATTATTTGGAACGGGTGGAGAAAACTAACGAGCGATACCCATCAATGGGGAAGAAAGGATGGCGTTCAGATCGGGGTCGCATCTATATTTTGTATGGTCCGCCAGACGAAATTGATAGGTATCCCAGCGCTGGGGAAAGTAAGCCATATGAAATTTGGCGTTATCATTCAATTGAGAGTGGGGTGGAATTTATTTATATAAACCGTTGGGGCTTTGGAGACTATGAATTGGTTCATTCTACCAAAAGGGATGAGCTCCGCAATGAGCAATGGCAGAGCTATTTAAGATAACCACAGCCTTCTTTTTACATGGGATTTATCAAATAGGCGTCCAGGTTTCTTATTCTTTTTCTTTTAGGAAGGATATGATTCCGTTGGCGTAGGAATCCGGATCATCCCACATTGCCAAATGGCTACCATTTGGGCAAAGCAGGAATGAACCATTTGGCAATTCTTTTGACATCCATTCCATATGGTCTGGGTCCATCGTATCATGGGTTGCACCAATTACCAATGTTGGCGTTTTAATCTCAGCCAGACGATCTTTAACATCCCAGAATTCCAGTAAACCTGAAGCACCAAATTCACTGGGACCCTGCATAGCGACATACATGTCTTGGTTAATGTTTGCAAAAGCTTCGTTCACTTCCTCAGGCCAATCATTAACCGGAATCCGGAGAACGTGGTGCTCATAATGATGTGGGATGAGGAGTTCCATATAACGGGGGTTGTCGTACTCTTTATTGGCCTCCAGCTCCTTTATCTCTGAAAGGATCTCAGGGGGCATTTGCGCTCCTAATACTTTTTCAGCATAATCGTTATAATCAGGAATGCTTGCCATCATATTTGAAATGATGAGTCCCTTTAGGTTTTCTTGGTATTTCAGAGCATACTCCATGGCCAAAATTCCGCCCCAGGAGTGGCCCAACAGAAAAAAGTTTGATGGGTCCAGACCCAAACTTTTTCGCACTGTCTCCACTTCCTCTACAAAACGTTCTATCGTCCAGTCCACTGGATTTGTTGACGAATCGCTATTGTGAGATCCAAACTGATCGTAGTAGTAATATTCCAGTCCTTCCTGTGGGAAATATTTATCCAGAGATTTGAAATAATCGTGGGATGCCCCGGGGCCGCCATGCAGTAAAAGCAGTTTAATGTGTTCGTTATCACCTACTTTCTTAGTCCACACCTTGTGTCCACCGGCAATCTCGATCATTTTTACACCAACATCTGTTTCTTGCTTTGGTTTTGCTTTTTGTTCAATGGGAACTGGTGTGGTTACGGATGTGGTGGCACAGCCACATAAAAATAAAAGGCCAACAGAAAAAATGATGGACATTGCCTTGCGCATATTAACTCCTTTGTTTTTCTTTGATTGTCTTAAAACAAATTGACCCCTCACATTCTCCGTAAGCTATTCTAGGACAGTTCACAACATCAAGAGATTATTTCTTAATGGAGATTGAGATAACGGCTAATATTTTCTCTGAAAACTCACCGGAAACACCAGATATAGGAAAATGAAAAAAATCATTGCCATCAAATTAAACTATCCTAAATTCACCGGTCTATGAGCGAGGTACGCTTTTGTGGAAAATATGTGCATAATTGCAAACTTTTTGAATATTAAGGAGTTAATCATGAATCAATCTCGATTGGCATCATCTTTGCTTTTAGCTGTTTTTCTTGTGTCTGGTCTTTCAGCACAGGATGCGGTTTTAACAGGGCGTATCACCGATGCAACAAGTGGTGACCCTCTACCAGGTGCTAACGTAGTGGTGGTAAACACCCTCTATGGTGGTGCAACAGACGTGGATGGAAATTACAGTTTTTCAGTCCCAGCTACCGGTCAGGAAGCAGAGGTAACGGCCCGGTTTATTGGTTACTTTTCTGGCAGTGCAAATGTCACACTCTCTGCTGGCACCGTAACCCAAGACTTTGCTCTTAATGAAGACGTTCTTGAGATGGAAGCTGTGATTGTAACAGGCTTGGTGGATGCCACGCCCAGGACCAAATCTCCCCTCTCAACGGGTCAGATAAGTGGTGAAATGCTTGAACGTGTACCAGGTGCCTCTCCAGCCTCAGCACTTTACGGTAAAGTTGCTGGTGTAAAAGTTGTACAGGGTGGTGGTCAGCCTGGTGACTCTCCTTCAGTTCTTTT
>SCKS01000019.1 GCA_004124465.1 Fidelibacterota bacterium | reverse complement strand
CCGCAGCTTCGGTCAACACGGCAGTCAATCAAATCGTGATTGGATATAATGCCAATGGTCAGGGCAACAATTACGCGGTAATAGGAAATTCAAATATAACCCGCTTGTATGTTGCCGAAGATGGCGCTGGTGTCCTCTACGCTGATGGAACCATTCAAAGCTCCGATCGACGAATCAAGAGAAATATCAAAGATGTTTCTTACGGTCTTAACTACATCACGAGTTTGCGTCCTGTTACTTATTATAAAAAACACCCCAGAGATTATCCTCAAGAGCTCAAAGATAAATTCTACCCAGACGGGAGGGTGAGGGAAGTGTCGGCAGAAGATAATGATAAACGCCAAATCGGATTGATTGCACAAGAAGTACAAAATGTTAATGAAAAACTGGGAGTTGAGAACAACATTGTTTCTATTGATGAAGATGGTTTCCACCGCATGGATTATGCAAAACTTGTTGTACCACTTATTAAGGCTGTACAGGAGCTCTCAGCCAAGGTAGATCAACTTGAGAGCAAGCTTAATGTAGATGGAGTTGAAGCATCCCCAGACAGTTAGAAAATTAAGTTGTGTACAAAAAACTTAATTTGGTGTTTCCACTGGTTTATCTAATAAAGGTGGCCGTTTATTATGAAAATCTGTGGCATCCTGAAAATGATTTGCCAGAGCCAGTATAGAAGCTTCATCGTAAAGGTTACCTACAAGAATTATACTGGTGGGTCTTCCCTTTTCATCAAATCCCGCGGGTACAGATATTGCCGGGTGGCCCGTTAGGTTGGTAATAAGAGTCTGGTTACCTCCTCGTTGGGGTGAAATGACTACATCATAATCTTTCATCAATTTATACATGCTCTCAATGAGCCTACTCCGGTGCCGGTTTGCCTGCAGGTACTCAACAGCAGGTATAAAACGAGATTGTCTTAGAGAGTTGACACGGGAACGTTTTGTTTGCTCAACCATGAGGTCATCCCTATTAGAGAGTAATAACTCATCAAAAAAAGCACCAGCCTCAGCCCTCAGTATTATATCGAAGGTGCGAAAAGGAAAATCATCAGGAAGTTTCACTGGTTCAAGCTCGACACCCATTTTTCTGAAAACGTCCAGGGCAGCCCTGCCGTTTTCACCTGAGTCTGTTGTGTCTTTCTCAAAAGTCTCTTCAAGATAACCTACCTTCAATTCCTGAACCGGGATATCCCAGTTATGATTAAAAGAAGCTTCTGTGGTCATGGGGTCAGCTTCGTCCACACCGCGAATCATTTCAAACACAACGGCACAGTCCGTAGCGGAACGGCAGATGGGGCCTACCTTGTCCATGGACCAGGAGAGTGCCATAACACCCTTTCGACTCACACGGCCGTAGGTGGGCCTGAGACCCGTCACTCCACATCGTGCGGATGGAGAGACAATGGATCCCCAAGTCTCCGTTCCCAAAGCAAAAGGGACTAGCCCGGCGGCTGTTGCTGATGCCGAACCAGCTGAGGAGCCGCTGCTTCCCTGAGTGGTATCCCAAGGGGAGAGAGTCTTACCCCCAAACCATACATCTCCCCGGGCCAGGGCGCCGGAAGTGAGTTTTGCTACCAGAACAGCGCCGGCTTCGTCTAGTTTTTTTACCACTGTTGCCGTCTCTTCAATCACCTGGTCTTTATATGGTTCAGAACCCCAAGTCGTTTTATACCCTTTCACGGCAATAATGTCTTTCACTCCGTAGGGGATGCCGTGGAGAGGTCCCCTATAATTCCCGGCAGAAATCTCCTTGTCCGCTTGATGGGCACGATCTATTGCCCGTTCTTCCGTCAGAGTAATAACGGCTTTGAGGATGGGGTCGTATTTTTTTAATCGAGCCAGGAAAAACTGTGTAAGCTCTAGAGAGGTGATCTGCTTTGACTTCACCAGGGCAGCCAATTCCATAACAGAATAAAAAGCGAGGTCGTTTATGTTTTCAGGAAGAGATACACTTTCAGGAATTTCCCAAGTGATGGGCTTCTGGTTCAAAGGGATCCGAAAATCGGTGGGATGAGGGTTAAACTGAATCGCTGGCGGGGAATTGTAATCAAGAGCAAATGTCCGCATGGTGTCGTAGTTGGCACGGTTGCGGAGAAGATAGTTATACATGGTATCGATCTCAGCCTGAGTAAAGTTGAGACCTACAAGACGCTGGGATGCTTTTACATCAGCTTCAGTGAAGGCATTGTCCTTGGCCTCACTCTTCTTTACACTTTTTAAAGGAGCACAGGAGAATAACAAGGGGAAGAGGATGTACCACTGTAGCAGAGCCAGCTGTTTTCTACTTATGAATGACAAAGGGGAATTCTTGATCAGTATTTGATCTGATCAGGTAGCTTGGGGAGCTGTCCCGCGTTTTTTCTTGGACGTGTGTTATTGTTGGCAACACTCCACCCGGTGAGATAAACGAGACGGGCAACTTTAGCCATTTTGAGAAAATTGATCTTGTCAACGGTGTCTGTGACTTTGTGGTAATCTTCATGAACACCAGCAAAATAGAAAATGATAGGGATGCCATGCTGGGCAAAGTTGTAGTGGTCACTCCTGTAGTAAAATCTTTCAGGGTCATCTTTTGAGTTGTACCGATAGTTGAGAGAGATATCATCCAATCTGGAGGCGGCGTACTCGCTCATCTCATGGAGATCCCGGCTGATCATGTTGGAGCCGATAATGTAGACACTGTCTGGGGCATTTCTTCCCACCATGTCGATGTTGAGGTCGGCAACCGTGTTATTTAGAGGAATAAGTGGTTTTGAGACATAATGTTTTGATCCCAGAAGTCCCCGTTCTTCACCGGATACTGCCAGAAAAAGGAATCCCCGTTTCGGGGAAACGTTATTTCTCACTATTGCTTCAGCGACCTCCATGAGGGTAGAAGTACCCGTACCGTTATCATCAGCGCCGTAGTAGATTTTTCCTTCACTGTTCTTACCCACATGATCATAGTGGGCGGAGACCACCACTGTCTCCTGGCCAATGTAGGGGTCACTTCCGGGGAAATATCCAACCACATTCTGTGAGGTAATAGCTTTTTTCTCCAGGTCTACATTGAGCTTGATGTAGCTTCCCGGTAATGCCTGGCTGTTGGATGTACCTTCTGATTCCAGCTCTACTTGGAGATCTCGAAGAGTTTTTCCAGAAGTAGCCACAATCCGGTCGGCAGTTGGTTCAGAAATTGTAAAGACAGGAACGGTGGCGGCCGAAGAAGGGAGAGACATTCCCTCACGCCGGAGCCAGTTTTTCCACCGCTTGAACTTATCGGAAAAAAGTTCATCCGATCTGGGATTGGAGGCCACAAGTATTGCGGTAGCGCCATTACTTTTTGCAGCGTCAAGTTTTTGTCTCAGGTCCGAATAGCGGGTATTTTTTGAACCGTTGAACAGATTTGGGTTATCTAGTTCTGGTTCTCCATCAATAATCAGGACGATAGAGTTCTTAACCACAATGTTGCTATAATCATTGTACCCGAACTCTTTAGCGGTAATCCCGTAACCACCAAACACCACAGGGGCCTGTATTTCAATACTTCCTGTGAGGCCTCGGGGTGAAATGAAGAAGTCTTCCTTATACTGAAACTTCTCCCTGACCGATCCGCTGCCGTGATCTACAAGAAGGGACAGTTCATTGTCCTCCCCTAGTTTTGTTTTGAGCAGTTCGTATCGCTGGAAGTATGATTTATTGTGACCAAGGGGTGTGAGGCCCAGGCGCCTGAACTGGGAGGCGATATACTCGGCAGCGATCTGGAGCCCCGGTTCGCCGGTGGCTCTTCCTTCAGTAACATCAGATGCCAGAAATGTGAGGTGTGCCTCAAGATCACCGCTTGAGATTGAAGCCATTCCACTTCGGGCTTCTTCAATATCAAACGATGGAGAAAAATATATTTCTGCCTGAGCCAGCAGGAAAGAAAAGGAGAAAGCTGTAACAGTAAGAATTCTCACGGCAGAGCGAAGTTAAGACACCACCTTCAGAGAAAAAAGATCGCAGGTTCTATTGGTGACTTAGCTAATTATTTGCTAGGACCGCTTGTGCAGCGGCAAGGCGGGCGATAGGAACCCGGAAGGGTGAACAGCTCACATAGTCAAGACCTGTTCTATAGCAGAAATGGATGGAGGCGGGATCACCACCGTGCTCACCACAGATTCCGATCTTTAGTTCCCCATTTTCACCTCGACCTTTTTCTACTGCCATTTCTATAAGCTGTCCAACACCTGACTGATCCAGCGACTGGAAGGGATCTTCCGGCAAGATTCCTTCTTCAAGGTAAACTGGCAGAAAGCCGCCGATGTCATCCCGAGAAAAACCGAAAGTTGTCTGTGTAAGGTCATTAGTTCCAAAAGAGAAGAACTCAGCTTTGCGGGCAATCTCATCAGCTGTGAGACATGCCCTTGGAATCTCAATCATGGTACCCACGAGGTAGGGGTAGTCTATATCGGTTTCGTTCTTCACTTCATCAGCTATTCTCCGCACGATAGCTTCCTGATGATCATACTCAGCCTGCGTTCCCACCAGTGGAATCATAACTTCCGGTAGTGCATTGATCCCTTCCTTGGTAAGCTGGGCGGTAGCTTCAAAGATAGCCCTCGCCTGCATTTCAGTAATCTCGGGGTAGGCAATTCCCAAGCGGCATCCGCGGTGCCCTAGCATTGGGTTCAACTCATGAAGAGCTGCGATTCTGGTCTTGAGTTTTTCTTCATCAGTTCCCAGTTCAGCGGCCAGCTCCTTTACCTGTTCCTCAGCCAGAGTAACAAATTCATGCAATGGAGGATCCAGCAGTCGAATTGTGACTGGAAAATCATGCATTGCTTTCAGTATGCCGTAGAAGTCTTGTCTCTGGAACGGGAGAAGCTTCATAATAGCTCCCCGACGTGTCTCTTTATCTTCAGCAATAATCAGTTCTCGCATAGCCAAAATTCGCTCTGGATCAAAAAACATATGTTCTGTCCGGCACAGCCCAATCCCTTCAGCACCAAAGTCGCGGGCCTGAGCAGCATCATCTGGACTGTCAGCATTGGTTCTAATTACAAGTTGGCGAATATCGTCAGCGATTCCCATGAGACTCCGGAAAGACTCGTTTTCTGTTGGATCTGTTTGTACAACCGGAAGGTCACCTTTGTAAACGAACCCTTTTGTGCCGTTCAAAGTAATTACATCCCCTTCGTTTAAAGTGTGTCCATCCACAGACATTTTTTTCCCACGGCTGTCAATATTGAGGGCACCACATCCCACAACGCAACACTTTCCCCATCCCCGGGCTACAAGGGCTGCGTGGCTGGTCATGCCACCTTTAGCCGTAAGAATGGCCTCAGCGGCATGCATGCCGTGAACATCTTCTGGTGATGTTTCGTTCCGGACCAAAATTACTTTTTTACCATCCTTTGCCCACGCCTCCGCATCATCAGCAGTGAATACGATCTGGCCGGTTGCACCACCTGGGCCAGCTGGCAAACCTTCAGCCAGTTTTGTAGCGTTCTCTTCAGCTTTAGGGTCCACCATGGGGTGGAGGAGTTCATCCAGTTGAGATGGTTTTACGCGGTTCAGGGCTGTCTCTTTTTCGATGAGACCTTCAGCAAGCATATCGGTGGCCATTTTCACTGCGGCTATGCCGTTTCGCTTGCCAACTCGCGTCTGGAGCATCCAGAGGCGGTCGTTCTCTATAGTGAACTCAATGTCCTGCATATCGGCATAATGTTTTTCCAGGTTGATCCGAATACCGTCCAGTTCATCGTAAAGCCCGGACATCTCCTCCTCCAGGGTAGGCAAATCTTTATTCTTTTCTGTGCGACCCCATTTATTGATGGGGTTTGGTGTGCGAATACCAGCAACCACATCTTCCCCTTGGGCGTCAGATAGCCATTCGCCAAAAAAGTGGTTATCACCTGTGGCGGGATTTCGTGTGAAGCCAACACCTGTGGCACAGTTGTTCCCCATATTGCCAAAGACCATGGTTTGCACATTTACAGCTGTACCCCATTCTTCAGGAATGCCTTCTATGCGGCGGTAGGAGATAGCCCGTTTGCCATTCCATGACTTGAAAACCGCACTGATTCCGCCCCACAGCTGGGTGTGAGGATCATCAGGGAATTCACTCCCCAGTACATCTTTTACGGTAGTTTTGAAACTATCAGATAATTCTTTCCAATCATCGCCATCTAGATCAGTATCTTGATGAACACCCTTTTCTTGTTTTCGTTCATCAATGAGTTCTTCCAGACGTTCCCGGATGCTGATGCCGTCCTTTGGTTCCAAACCTGCAGCTTTCTCCATAACAACATCGGCATACATGGTGATGAGGCGGCGGTAAGCGTCGTAAACGAATTTGGGACTGCCTGATTTTTCAATAAGGCCCGGAATGGTCTTTGATGTAAGGCCTACATTCAAAACTGTTTCCATCATACCCGGCATGGAGATGCGGGCACCAGAACGGACGGACATGAGGAGCGGGTTTGTGGGGTCTCCGAACTTGCGGCCCATAGTATCTTCTGTTTTGGATATGGCTTCTTCTACTTGACTCTGGAGTTCAGAGGGATAGTTCAGATCGTTAGCATAATAATGAGTACATACTTCCGTGGTAATGGTAAAACCGGGCGGTACAGGAATACCCAGGTTTGTCATTTCCGCTAGGTTGGCACCCTTGCCACCGAGCAGTTCTTTCATTGCGGCAGTGCCGTCTGCTTTTGAGTCTCCGAAAAAATATACGTACTGCAAACTTTTCCCTTTTCTTATAAAATTGATCGTGAATTTATATTGAGGTACAAGTTGAACCAATGGCTAATTGAGTTGATTTTCCAAAAAGTGGTGCGTAGCATTCCCGCCAAGCGATAAGGAAAGAATAATAATGTCCGAAATTATGTGGCAACCATCAACGGAGCGGGCGGAGGCGTCACAGATGAACCAGTTCAGACTATTTGTTAATAAAAAGTATGCCATTGAGCTGGGCAATTACCGGGATCTTTATAACTGGTCTGTCAATGAGATAAACCATTTCTGGGAAGCTGTGTGGTCTTTTGGGAATCCTGTTGCATCTAAGGAATATCAACACGTGGTGGATGATGATTCCAAAATGCCAGGGGCAAAGTGGTTCAGCGGTGCCAGGCTAAATTTTGCTGAAAATTTGCTCCCTAGGCGAGATAACCACACAGCCATCCTTTCGAGGGGAGAAGGTAAAGAAGACAGACAAATCTCCTACATTGAACTGTACAGTGAAGTGGAGAAAATGGCGGCAGCCCTTCGGGAGGCCGGTGTTAAACAAAGTGACAGAGTGGCCGGGTTTCTGCCCAATATTCCTGAAGCCGTTGTTGCAATGCTAGGTGCAGCCTCTCTGGGTGCTGTCTGGAGTTCTTCTTCGCCTGATTTCGGCATCAAAGGTGTCTTGGACCGCTTCCGACAGATTGAACCAAAAGTTCTCTTTGCTGCTGATGGGTACCAGTATAACGGGAAACGGATCAATTCTCTGGACAAACTAAAAGAGATTCTTACTGAACTGCCTAGTGTAGAAAAAGTGGTTGTTGTCCCCTTTGAATCAGAAAATCCGGATTTGTCAGGAATTAATAATGGGGTCCTCTATGGTGAATTTCTGCCAGCAGAAGCACCTCCTCTGGAGTTTGCGCAGTTGCCTTTCGATCATCCTCTTTACATTATGTATTCTTCCGGTACCACGGGCCTACCCAAATCCATAGTCCATGGGGCAGGGGGGACCCTGCTTCAGCACATGAAGGAGCTCCGTCTTCATGGTGATATCAGTGACAGGGAAACAGTCTTCTACTTCACTACCTGCGGTTGGATGATGTGGAACTGGCTGGTGAGCAACCTGGCTTTAGGTGCAACAATTGTACTGTATGATGGCTCTCCGTTTCATCCTGATCCGTCCGCAATGTGGCAGATGGCTGAGGAGTTCGGCATTACCGTATTTGGGACCAGTGCCAAATTTATTGCTGCATGTCAGGGCTATGGTTTGGTACCTAAAGACAGACATAATCTCAGCTTGATTAAAACTATACTATCCACCGGCTCGCCTCTGGTTGAGGAGAGCTATGATTATGTCTACACTTCCATCAAAGAAGATGTTCAGCTTTCTTCAATTACAGGTGGAACTGACATTATATCATCTTTTGCAGGAGGGAATGCTACATTGCCTGTTTACAGAGGTGAGATTCAGTGCCGAGCGCTCGGTATGAAAGTGGAATCTTTTGATGATTCCGGCAAGCCGCTAATTAACCAGAAGGGGGAACTGGTCTGCACGCGGGCATTCCCTTCTATGCCGGTCAATTTCTGGAATGATCCTGACGGATCGAAATTTCACAACGCCTATTTTTCTGATTACCCAGGCGTCTGGACTCATGGTGACTACATTTTGATCAATGATCATGGTGGCGTGATTGTATTCGGCCGGAGTGATGCAACCCTTAACCCTGCCGGTGTTCGTATTGGGACAGCTGAGATCTACCGCGTGGTGGAGGCCTTTCCTGAAATAGAGGACTCACTGGCCGTAGGTCAACAGTGGGAGGGTGACGAGCGGGTAATTCTTTTTGTGAAAATGAATGAGGGAGAACAGTTTGGTGAAGAGCTCAAAAAGAAATTAATGGACGCTATCCGTTCCGGCTGTTCACCGAGGCATGTGCCAGCGAAAACGGTCCCCGTTCCTGATATCCCATACACTATCAATGGGAAAAAAGTGGAAATTGCAGTAAAAAAGATACTTCACGGTAGCGAGGCGCTAAACAAGGATGCCCTAGCCAATCCTGAATCACTTTTGTTTTTTAGTGATTTAGAGGTACTGAGGGATTAGATGGATACTTTCAGTCACGCGTTCTGGGGGAGAGGTCTTTTTGGTTATAGAGGGCACCCGTGGCTTGCCCTCTTTTTTGGTGCTGCCCCGGATCTTTTTTCTTTTGGGATACTTATTCTGATTCGCCTGATCACTTTCCAATTTTCCGCCGGGCCGCCACCTGTAGAAACAATACCATGGTGGCTGTTTGTCAATTACGACATTTCACATAGTTTTGTAAGCGCATTTACGGCAATTTTGATTGTGAATCGGTTTCGCAAAGATTTGGCATTTGCCATGCTAGGATGGCCTTTTCACATATTATTGGACTTTCCTTTCCACACACGGGCATATTTCCCCTCAAAGATATTTTGGCCACTATCTGATTTTACTGTAGATGGCATCTCATGGGGACAGCCCAAAGTGTGGTTACCAAACCTGGCCGGTCTTATCTTACTTTATGTTTATAGGAAGTGGATCCAGCCAAAGGAAAGAATGGATAGATTTCAATGAGAAGATTTTTTGAACTTGCAGAAAACATATCAATATTTCATTTAAAGAAAAGGTAATTATTTATGAATCATAACCTTGCAGGTAAGGTATACCCGACCTTTCAATATGAAGTTGGCCGAGAAAAGATTTTTGAATATGCTCGAGCAACTCTTTCGAAAAATCCCTTTTCCACGGATCCTGAATTTGCTGCCCAATCCCACTATGGGAATGTAGTAGCGCCCCCCACTTTTGCTGCGGTCTATTGCCACCAGGCTCTGCGTAATGTATTTGATGATAAAGAGTTAGCAATGAAAATTCCCAGGATCGTACATGGAGAACAGACCTTTGAATTTGGCGAAGTGGTGATGTCAGGAGACACCATTTCAACAACGGTGACCATCACAGATATTATTGAAAAAGAGAACAGGAAAGGCCTGATCAACCAATTTTTAATCATGACAACAGAGTCTGTTAACCAAGATGGGGAACTGGTTTGTAAAGGTCTTTGGGCGCTGGTGGAGAGAGGCAATGAGTGACCAGATCAAAATAGACAAGTATCTATCTTACTATTATGCCGGTGCCAGCGGCGATTTTAATCTTATCCATATAGATAATGAGTTTGCCCGAAAGGCAGGATTAAAAGGAATTATTCTTCAAGGTCTTTGCACACTCGGTATTACCGCCAACAGACTCATAGGAGATGAGGACCCCGCAAGACTGAAATCCATCACTGTCCGGTTCGCATTTCCTGTGCTCCCCGAAGATGAATTGCTTCTGGAAACCGACGAAAAAGACGGTGAGGTGAAGTTCACTGTCCGCAAGGAATCCGGGGAAGAAGTGATTACTAAGGGCCGGTCTGTCTATCGATGACTGAAACCTTCGGAGGTCTTACTCAGGAGGTTGTCAGCGGCATAGCTCTGGGGTGTATCTATGCCCTTATCGCCCTTGGTTTCACCCTCATCTACAAAGCTACGGAAGTGGTCAACTTTGCCCAGGGTGAGTTGATGATGGTGGGGGCTTATGTCAATTTTTTCTTCGTCTCCGCTCTGCTGGAGGTTCCTCTGCTGAACGGTGTCTGGGCATTCATTATTGCACTTGTGGGAGCCGTAGCTTTCGCCGTTCTCTTTGGCGCGTTCCTGGACCTTATCATCAACAGGCCTCTGAAAGATGAACCTGTTTTCTCTGTTATTATGGCAACCATCTCTCTTGCCATTATTCTCAGGGCGGTCATGGCAGTTATTGCCGGCCCCATGACACGTATCCCGCCGTCGCCTTTCGGCAGTAGTGTTATCACTTTTGGCGGTGTGGCTATCTCAACACTTGACATGTTCATCATCCTCAGTGCCGTCGTGCTTGTCATGGTGTTCTATTTCTTTTTCAACAGGACAAAATGGGGAATCGCCATGAAAGCCACTTCCGAGGATCCCATGGCAGCGCACCTTGTGGGAATCCCCGTGAAAAAAGTGTACCGCAATGTGTGGATTTTCTCTATGGTGGTGGCCACCATCGGAGGTGTTTTGCTGGCACCCCGGACACTGCTTGATACACATATGGGTTTCCTGGGGCTTAAGGCGTTCCCGGCCGCTGTTCTGGGCGGATTCGGCTCTATTCCCGGCGCTATAGTGGGGGGTGTAATCATGGGTGTTATCGAAACGGTGAGCATGGGGACACTCTCTTTTCATTTCCCCTGGGTGAAAGAGATTAATGACATCATAGTCTGGATTGTGCTCATTGCGGTGCTCATGATCCGGCCGGCAGGAATCCTCGGCCACGAGGAGGTTGATCGGGTTTGAAGAGCAGATACGCAGATGAGAATCTAAGCTGGATCGCGCCACTTGTTCTTTTAGTTATTGCCATTCCGTTTTTGATTCGGGGTGTAACGTTTAGCTACAGGTATTATCTCTATGTCTTGAACATTGCCGGCATCTATACCATCCTTGCTGTGGGGTTGGATATCCTGAGCGGCTACACGGGGCTCATATCTCTGGGGCACGCTGGCTTTTTTGCTATCGGTGCCTACACATCGGCGGTCCTGGTGGATCAGGCGGGCATCCCCTTTGGCCTCTCGCTAATCATTACGCCTATAATTACGGGCTTCTTTGGGCTGGTGGTAGGTTTCCCGGCTCTCAGGGTCTCCGGGATGTATCTCGGTCTTACCACTATGGGATTCGGCTTTATTGCCCGTCGGCTGATCATTGCCCTCAGAGCGTGGACTGAAGGGTCCGCCGGTCTGGAGGTGTCCAATCCTGTTCTATTTGGTTTTGAGTTTGCCAGCGACTGGGCCAACTATTTCCTCATTTTCACTTTTGTCGTGGCGGTAGTTGTTGTGGCAAGAAGAGTGATGAACTCAAAAATAGGCCGGGCTTTTATGGCCATCCGGGACTCTGAGCGAGCTGCCGAGGCAGCAGGGGTGAACCTTACACGGTATAAACTTTTAGCTTTTTTTATGTCCGCCGTCCTGGCGGGGCTCGCAGGGGTCCTGTTTGCACATACCATGCGTTTTATCAGTACGGATCATTTCGATATTCTGCTCTCTATTTATTTTATCATTATGATACTTGTGGGCGGGGTCGGCTCAATATATGGCGCCGTTCTCGGATCCGTTTTCATTGTATTGCTCGATTTTCTGCTGATTCCTGCGTTCAAAGACTGGATGGCACTCTTCGTTGCCATCGAGGTGGCGGACATCCAGTCCCTAATATTCGGGCTTATAATGTTCCTCTTTATTATATTCCAACCGATGGGGTTATATGGCGTGTGGCTTAAGATGAGAATTTACTGGAAACTGTTTCCCTTCAACCCGAAGAAAAGATTTACATAACAAGAGGAGGATCTGTCATGAAGATCAGGAATATTATTTTATTGACACTTTTGGTCGCCTTGTTCCTTGGCTGCGCTGGCCGTGAACCGACACCGGGCGTTACCGACAGTGAAATACTTATCGGCAATATCCAGGATCTTAGCGGTCCCATGAAGGAATTGGGAATGGCACTGCCCCACGGCTCAAATCTCTATTTCAATTATATTAACGGAAAGGGTGGCATCCACGGCAGAAAGATTAAAATGGTCATTGAGGATCATCAATACAATCCTCAGAAAGCAGTGGCGGCGGCCAAGAAACTGGTGGAGCAGAACCAGGTCTTTTGCTTCTACCAGGTTATTGGAACTTCTCCCTGCGAGGCGCTCCGTCCCACACTGGAAGAATACGAGATTCCCCTCATAGCGCCGGCCACGCAGTCCGGGACCATGTCCGACCGGTCGAGAAGAGGATGGAAATACATATTTCATACCGATACAGGTTATGATAAACAGGCCAATATCCTCGTTGATTATGCTTATGAACAGAACGGTGATGCGAAAGTAGGTGTCATTTATCAGGATGACGACTACGGCGCCAATGTGCTGAAAGGGATTGCTGAAGCTGAAGAACGCCATGGCATCACGGTCCAAAAGGAAGCCTATCAGAGGGGAGCCACCGATTTTGCAGGCCAGGTGATGAACCTTTTGAAAGGGGGCACAACCCATGTGATCATTGGCGGTGTTGTCCGTGAACCGATCATTGTCATGAAGACAGCAGCAGCCATGAGCTACGCACCTCAGTTCCTCGGTATCAGCCCCACAATGGATCACCGTGTGGTTCTGGGCGCGGGCAAGGAGGGTGAAGGGTTTATTGTTGCAAACTTTGCCCAGCTGTATAACTCTGACGCGGAAGGGGCCAAGCTTTACCGGGAGCTTTTTGAAAACTCTGGCACCGATCCGA
The DNA here is from genome assembly GCA_004124465.1 of Fidelibacterota bacterium. GTDB lineage: Bacteria > Fidelibacterota > Marinisomatia > Marinisomatales > S15-B10 > UBA2125. The sequence continues at coordinate 6,808 of SCKS01000019.1, read as the reverse complement.
AAGTGATGGGGATGTACAATTTTTACGGTTTCATGACAGCTATGGTCCTTGTAGAAGGGCTGGAGCGTGCTGGCAAGCGACTGACCAGAGCGAGACTGATTCGTGCTATGGAAGGGTTCAAGAATTGGGACGGAATGGGTGTTTTTCCCGGCATTTCCTACGGTCCCAGCGATCGTGCCGGGACAGAATCTGTTGTCCTCGTTGCAAACAGGGGCGGAACACAGCAGATCATTTCGGACTGGATCGAATAACGTTTTATTACGGAGACATGGAGCAGTGGGGAAAACATCTTCCACTGCTCCAGATCTCCTCTAACCCGCCCTAAATCTCCTTGGTCATGTACTATCACAACCCTCTTTTCCCTGATGCCTGATCTTCAGATTGAAGATCTTCACGTCCGTTTTTCCGGCGTTGTAGCTCTCAACGGGGTCTCTATGGAGATTCGTGAAGGAGAGATTTTTTCACTGGTGGGACCGAATGGTTCAGGGAAAACAACCCTGTTCAACTGCGTTAGCGGCTTTGTCAAACCTCACCACGGCACAATCTGTTACGGAGGTCTTGATCTTCTTTCACAGCCACCTCACAGGATTATTGATGCCGGAATCTCCCGCACTTTTCAGAATCTTCAGAACGTTCCTTATATGACGATTCTGGATAATGTTCTCTTGGGCAATCACTCCCGGATAGACAATTGGGAAACTGTGAGAAGATGGTTGTCCCGGGATCAACGGGAAAGTGAAGAACAAGCAGTACTGAAGGTGCTGGACTTTCTCGGCCTGGCCAATTATGAACAGAAATATCTTTCCGGACAGCCTTACGGTATTCAGAAACTTGTGGAGGTTGCCCGGTCACTTGTGTCCCGGCCGAAACTTGTTCTTATTGATGAACCGGCAGCAGGGATGAATGATCAGGAAACTATGGAAATAGCCAAGATTATCACCGAGATCCGTGACGATCTAGGTATCACCGTCCTGGTGGTAGAGCACGACATGAGCCTGGTTATGAGCATCTCTGACCGGGTCTGTGTGCTCGATTCCGGGAATATTGTAACAGTGGGGAACCCGGATGAGGTAAAAGAGCATCCTGACGTAATCTCTGCATTCCTGGGGGAGGGGGCCGTTGCTTAAACTTATCGGTGTAGAGGCGTTTTACGGAAAGATCAAGGCGCTTCATGGTGTCTCACTTGAGGTCCCCCATGGGAAATTGGTCTGCATTTTGGGTGCCAACGGTGCTGGAAAAACAACTATTCTCAAAACAGTCAGCGGGATCCTCGAGCCTGAGACCGGGACGATCCATTTTGACCAGCAGCGTATTGATGGAATGGATCCTGAAGACATTGTTGGTCTGGGGGTCGGTCACGTACCGGAGAACAGGCATATTTTCCCCGAGCTTACTGTTTATGAAAACCTCATAATGGGCGGTTTTCTCATTAATGATAAGGCAATATTAGAAGAGAGGTTGGAAAGTGCCTACCACCGGTTCCCTGTTCTACAGGATCGAAGCCGTCAGCTGGCAGGTACGCTCAGCGGTGGGGAACAGCAGATGCTGGCAATCTCAAGAGCCCTCATGTTACAGCCAAAACTATTGCTGCTGGATGAACCGTCCCTGGGTCTCTCTCCTCTGCTGGTTCAGGAAATCTTTGATACCATCGAGGAGCTCCACCGGTCAGGGGTCACCATCCTGTTGGTGGAGCAGAATATCAATCAGGCACTCCGTATTGCAGACTATGGGTATGTGTTAACTTCAGGAAAAATTTTTCTCAGTGGAACCTATGAGGAACTGAGGCGGGAAGAGAAAGTGAGGGAAATGTATCTGGGAGAAGGGAAATATGTCCGTCGGGCCAGATTGTGGGGGATGTAGAAGCTTTATGATACCGGATTTCGACAGATATAATACCATTTCAAAACTGTTCTGGTATTATGTCAATGAGCATGGTGATGATATTACCCTATGGCGCAAACAGCGCGGTGCGTGGGAATCACTCACTTGGCGGGAGTATGGCCAATGGTCCCGGGATATGGGGAATGCACTCCTTGCGTGCGGTATGAATAGGGGTGATAAGGTGTCTATTCTCAGTCAGACCAGGCTGGAGTGGGTGGTCTGCGATATGGCCATCATGGGGATAGGGTGCGTCACTGCCCCCATCTACCATTCCAACACCGAAGAACAGGTTTTTTACATTGCGGAACACAGCGACAGTCGGCTCGCTTTTGTGGAAGATCAGGAACAGCTGGACAAGATGCTGGCCATCTGGGAGAAGCTGCCGCAAATAGAGAGAATAGTGGTATTTGACAAATATGTACCCAATGATCTTCCGAATGTTACATCACTCCGGGATTTCATGGAGATGGGAGCTCACTACCGACAGGAACACCCCAACACTTTTGAGGATCGGATCGAGGCCGGTGATCCTGAAGATATTATCAGTTTTATCTACACCTCCGGCACCACAGGCCACCCCAAGGCGGGAATCATCAACAGTCGCAATGTTATTGCCGTCATCCGGCACCTCCCGGACATGATCGGTGTTGAGAAGGAAGATTTATCCATCGCCTATCTCCCTCTGGCGCACATTGCGGAGCGACTACTGGGTCACTTCAATAAACTGGCTTACGGAAATCAGACTGTATTTGCTGAAAGTATGGATGATTTGCCCCACAACCTCCGGCAGACGGGTCCTACCATTATGTTTGGCACGCCCCGGGTGTTTGAAAAATTCTATGCACGGATTGCCACCGGGATTAGTGATGCAACATGGTTACAGCGGACAGTCTACCAGTGGGCGCTGAACGTAGGGAAAAAGATAGCTCTTCAGAGAACTGAGAATCCCTCGGTGAACGTCTGGCTTCGGATAAAAGGCGCCATGGCCCGCTTTTTTATCTATAACAAGGTGATGGATATTTTTGGCGGGCGTATCCGTTTCATGATTTCCGGCGCAGCGCCCATATCACCGGATATTATCCACTATTTCAACTGGATGGGTATCGATGTGTACGAAGGGTACGGCATGACAGAAACGGCAGGAGTGATTTCGGCGAACAGACCGGGAAAAGTAAAAATCGGGTCTGTGGGCCAGGCGCTGCCGGATACCCAGATCAAAATTGCTGAAGATGGGGAAATTTGCGTAAAGGCACCTCAAAATATATCCGGTTATTATAAGAATAAAGAGGCTACCGACGAACTGCTGCACCCCGGGAAGAATGGCGAACTTTGGCTCCACACGGGTGATGTGGGACATCTTGATGAAGAAGGTTTTCTCTTTATCACCGATAGGAAAAAAGACATTCTCATCACCGCCGGCGGAAAGAATGTGGCACCGCAAAATATTGAGAACCGCCTGAAAACGAGCCCTTATGTGAGCCAGGCCATGGTCTATGGCGACAGAAAACCGTACCTCACAGCACTTATCACCCTTGACGAGGATGAGATTACAAAGTTTGCCCGGGACGAAAAACTACTTTACCAGGATCAGGGTGATTTGTCGAAGAAGCCGGAAGTGGTAGATTTGATCGATGGGGAGGTGAGCATTAAGAATGAAGATTTGGCATCCTATGAGACAGTAAAGAAATTCCGCATTCTTGAGGAAGATTTTGATCAGGATAAGGATGAGATCACTCCAACATTCAAAATTCGCAGAAAGGTGATTGTTGAACATTATGAGGACCTGCTGAATGGTATGTATGCGTAAAGCTTCGGTAAGCACAACCACATCCGTTTTGTTCCTTACAAGGATGGTACCGGTAAGTGTTTAAATCAGTGCTGAAGAGTGAAAACCAGGGAAATTTTGTGAAAAGAATTTTTGTCATTGCAATTTTTTCCTTAGGAACTTCACTCCTCACAGCTCAAAACCGGTCTACCTGGGAAGTAATCCAGCAGGAGATTTGGAACCCATCATGTATACAATGTCATCAGGCGGGGACCACTTTTTCTCAACAATCCAACCTTCTTCTTACGGAAAATGAGGCATACGAACAATTGGTTGATGTAGTGCCTAATAATGCATCAGCGCGGGGAGACGGCCTGTTGAGGGTAGGAAAAGCCGGCATTGCCAGTTTGGAAACAAGTTTTCTTTGGGAAAAGATCAACGCTACCAATCAGGATCATTATTATTCAGACCATCCTTATTACGGTTCTCTAATGCCTATGGGCGAGCCTTACCTTACAAATGGTCAGTTGGACTTTATTAAAGAATGGATTCTTGGTGGTGCACCGGAAGAAGGAACGGTTGATAAAGCCAGTGAGGCACTTTTGGAAGACACTACCCGCTACGAGCCACCCAAATTTTTTGTTCTGGATCCACCGGACCAGGGGATGCAACTGCACCTTGGCCCTTTTGAAGTGCCACCCAATTTTGAAAGAGAGTTTTACTATTTTCAACCGTTTGATACCACAGGTGATCTTTATCTTGAACGGGCTGAAATAATAATGCGGCCTGGGAGTCACCATTTTATCGCATATTCATTTTTTGAAGATGTCCCTTCCTGGGTTGCATTGGAACCGCAGGTTTATAGAGATATTCGCAGAGAGGATGGGACTGTTATCATCTCAAGTTTGCTGGCCACCCTTTGGCATAATTTTGGTTTTGGAACTCAGTGGCCTTTCATGAATTATCACTTTCCGCCAGGCGTGGCGCTCAGACTGGATGCTGGTAAAGGTTTGGATTTAAACTCTCATTATGTAAACCGAAGTGACACTACAGTGGTGGGCGAAGTTTATATCAATATGCATTTGGTGAAGCCAGAAGAAGTTGAGAGGGTGGCTGAAATTCTCGCATTTAATAATGATGAATTAAACCTACCACCCAATCAAGTAACAACTGTTGAAAAAACATATTACATGGAAGAAGAAACCAGTGTGTTTCAACTGTTTTCACATGCTCATGAACATATGACTGAATTCAAAGTTGAGAAAGTTGGCGGCGAGTTGGATGGAGAATTACTCTATATTGCATATGACTGGGAACATCCGCCAATCCTGGAGCTTGACCCACCTCTTACTTTTTACAAAGGTGAAGGGTTTAAATTGATTGCCACTTATAATAACTGGACGGATGACACTCTACATTTTGGTCTGCTTAGTGAAGATGAAATGATGATACTGTTTGGTTATTATTACCTTGGATCACCTAAGGCCTCAATTGAAGAAAAGTCTCTTCTTCCCGTTGCTTTTGATTTGAGACAGAATTACCCCAACCCGTTCAATGCTGAGACAAAAGTGGAATTCACACTGAACAGGAATTCAGATGTAAAACTTTATCTGTATGATATGATTGGCCGTCCGGTTGCAACACTTTTGGACGGTGAAATGGCGGCGGGCACCCATACTGTTAACTGGTCAGCTTTAGATAGTAAAGGGCGACTGCTCCCCTCGGGAGTATACCTAATAAAATTATCAGTTCAGGATCAGTTTCGGGTAATAAAGGCTGTACTGCTGAACTAGCCCGCGCCGGTTAATGCTTGAAACAGCGTTGGCCGGTAAAAACCATGGCCATGCCATGTTCGTTACAAGCATCGATCACTTCCTGATCACGAATAGAGCCGCCGGGCTGAAGCACGGTTGTAATCCCTGTGTCGCCAATGGCATCAATACTATCTCGGAAAGGGAAGAATGCATCAGAGGCCAACACGCCACCCTTCACATTTTCACCGCCCTTGTGTAGCGCCATGTGCACTGCGTCTACCCGGCTCACCTGACCTGCTCCAAGCCCCACCGTGGTATTATCTTTTGCAATGAGAATGCCGTTGGATTTGGCGTGGCGTAAAACCTTCCAAGTAAATAAAACGGTATCGATTTCTTGGTCCGTTGGTTTCTTGTCCGTTACAACATTGAGATCATCCCGGGTCAACATTTTTGTATCCACGTCCTGAACCAACAGACCACCATCAACATTTCTTACTTCTAATTTGGGTTGGCGTTTGCCAAACTCACCAATCTCCAAAACTCGTAGATTTTTTTTCTTTTTAAAGGTTTCTAACGCTTCCGGCTCAAAATCTGGTGCCAGAACAATTTCAACAAACACGGAAGTGATAGCCTCTGCCACAGCGTTGGTGCAAGTTCTGTTAAAGGCGATGATACCTCCAAATGCGGAAAGAGAATCAGCATTGAAAGCCCGATTATAGACATCCAGGATATCATTACCCGTGGCTACGCCACAGGGGTTGGCGTGCTTTACCACCACACAGGCTAATTCATCAAATTCTCGGACGCAAGCCAACGCTCCGTCTGCATCCATGATATTATTATAAGACAGCTTTTTCCCTTGGTGGATGGTGGCATTAATAATATTTGGTTCATCATTGCCCGGGATCTTGTATGAGGCAGCAGATTGGTGAGGGTTTTCACCGTACCGCATTTCAGAATGTTTTTCAAAAGTGATCGAGAAATCATCTGATAAACTCTCATCTTTAAGGTAATTATGGATAATAGTGTCATATTGTGCTGTGTGGCCAAATGCTTTGGACGAAAGATCTTTTCGTGTCTCGAATGATATTGCTCCGGACTGGAGTTCATCAGAAAGGGAAGAATAGTCAGCCGGATCCACAGCGACGCAGACCCACCCCACATTTTTGGCTGCTGAGCGGATCATGGTGGGTCCACCAATATCCACATTCTCCAATGCCAGAGCCAAATCGCAATCTTCGCGGGAAATAGTGTCTGAAAATGGATAAAGATTGCAAACCACAAGATCGATCCACTGAATATTATTGGATTCAGCGTCACCGCTGTGTAGATCGCGGAGTCCAAGAATTCCGCCCTCTACCAATGGGTTGGTGGTTTTTACCCGCCCATCCATGATTTCCGGGAATTG
>SCKS01000081.1 GCA_004124465.1 Fidelibacterota bacterium | reverse complement strand
TCGAATCAGCTTCCACATCAGCTTTCCCAGTCACAGCCTGGTAAGTGACGGGGGGACGGTGGCGATGAAAGAAATAAAACGCCTTCTTATTACGTTAATTTTTTATTTCTATCTAATATGAAAAAACAAATAATAAAATATTCATTTGAATTTATAGTAATTATGCTTGGTATTTTAATTTCTCTTTTTCTTGAGCAAAGACGTCAAAATTCCATTGAAGCAGAGAGAAAAAATAATACGATAAAACAATTAGTTAATGTTATTGAAGAAGATATTAATCAAATCGATGAATTTATTTATTTACAAAAATATTCATTAAAAAGCTGTAACCTAATTTTTGAAAATATAGCCAACAAAAATTCTATGGCAGAGGATAGTATCGTTTTTCATCTGTCATCTGTTGGTAGAGCTTTGAGGTCTTTTTTCCCTCAAGAAAGTATCTTTAATCAATTGTTGAACACTGATTTAATAAAGATGATTGAATCAAATAGACTAAAAAATAAACTATTTAAGTTATATAACGAGGATTTAAGAAGGCATGATGTTCACACGAAAGAATTCGATACTTTCTTTTTAGAATTCAACCGCAGTCTTTCAGAGAATTTCTTTTTGCAGGATACATGGTCAAGTTCCCCTATTGATAATAATCCTATACGTATTTCTAGTTATAGATTTAATGAAAAATATTATCGAAGCACTAAACTTTTTTCAGATATTATTGAATCTAAATCATCAATAGAGCAGTACCTTCAAGAATTAAGGGCATTGAAAGAATCTTTTTATGAATTAAAGGATTTATGTTTAGAAGAACTAAATTAAAAGTATAATTAAATTAAACGCCTCTGGCTCAAATAACCCCGCCCAGTAGCGGGGTTATTTGTATGTGGCATGATGGGTAAACTTTTTGTGTGAAAAAATATTATGTTTATGTCGTTGAGTTAGATCCCCAAGTTGCTAACCTTCGAAAATTTCGACAAAAAAATCCTGAATACATTATGGGAAATGGATGTGTTTATGTAGGACAATCATCTAGAGAACCAACCCTAAGGTTTGAACAACACAAGGAAGGATATAAATCAAATAAATACGCTCGTGAATACGGTATTCGATTGAGACCGGAATTGTATGAAAAGTATAATCCCATACCAACAAGGAAAGATGCAGAAGAAATAGAAGAAATGTTAGGTAAACAGTTGCGAAAGCAGGGAATAGGTGTTTGGTTTAATTAAACCTCGCTACTCCGCCAAAGGCGGACAGGTGGCGGTGGTTGATGTCTTATATTTAAATTATTTTAGCAATTGTCCCCCACAAAAAAAGGGCGATAAAATCGCCCTTTTTAATGTCGTAAAAAGATTAATTAAGGTTTATCCGCCTCGACCACCTCTTTTGCCGTCCTTGCCGCCCCTTTCTTTATTGTGGCGCCATCTCATTTCGAGGTACTTATGTATTTTGATGATCTCTATTTGTGTTGTGGTAAAAATTGCATCCATGGCCGTTTTATTGGCTTCAAAAATGGCTTTGGCTGCTTCACGAGCTTCTTCCTTAGTTAGATCTTCAGATTCCACCTGCGCCTTTAGGGCTTCCATTGCTGCTTTCGTTTCGGCCTTGGCAGCTTCAATAGCGGCAATCTGATCATCAGTAAGTCCGAGAGCTTCGATCTTCGCCTGTCGGACGGCTTCCATGTAGGCTTTCAATTCTGCTTTTCGGTCCGCTCTCATTTGCTCAAGCTGTGCTTTCTGGTCATCTGTCAACAGGGCATCAATGGCGGCCTTCATAGCCTCTTCCATTGACTCAATTTCTGCTTTCGCTTCTTCACGAGTCATTTCGCCTGCCTTGATGCTAGAAAAAATAGCATCCATACCTGTTCTGAATTCTTTCATTATGGCGTCAAATTGGGGTTTCTGATCATCCGCGAGAACAGAGTAGATAACCCTCAGGGCACCCCCATCTTTTTTGCCCCGGCCTTTGTCAGCACCTTCGCCCCGACCTTTGTCAGCGTCTTTTCCTCTATCTTTACCCTTTTCTTTCACTTCTTCAAGCCTGGCGTAGATATTATTTTTCTCTTCTTCAGTCAGTGTCTGTTGAAGCTCAGCGGCCAGTTTCCAGAGGAAACCGGGTTCCCGATCCCGTTCGCCGCCCCTGCCGTGCCTACCAAGGGCAGAACGGAGGTTCCTGGCACTCTTGTCAGAGAGATTTAAATCATTCACCAGATCAATGGAGAACATTTCCAACTCAGTTGAATCGAGCTGGACTTCATCATTTTGTCTAAAGGGGTTCTCGCAACCGGCGGTAAAAAGTGCCAGCGTGATAAACAGTGATTTGATAAGCAGGTTACGTTTCATGAAATTTTTCCTTTTTGCTTTTGCACTTTAGACGCACTGAAGCTTTTAAAGGTTAAATATACGCTGGCTTTATGAGGATAGAAAGACTTGCTTATTAATCGGTGCAGGGTGTATCCTCCGGTATCCGATCATGTTCAAAATCATCAATTCTTTCGAGGAATAGTTCGGTGAGTTTAGACAGGAATCCATTACAATAACGTTTTTTTACAGGAGAAGGAGAATGCACAAATTTTGTACTGCCGAAAGACCAAAGAATCTAATGTTTCTTTTTTCAACGATTATTATTCTAGCAACTTTTTCCTTTGCTCAGATAATTACGCCTGAGGTATACCAGAACCTTGAATACCGGTATATAGGACCGCCGGGGAACAGAACGTCCGCTGTAGTGGGTATACCCGGTGATCCACTTACATACTACGTAGGTGGATCTTCAGGGGGGGTTTGGAGAACTGAAGACGGTGGGCGTAACTGGGAACCACTGTTCGATGATCAGCAGGCACAGTCCATTGGTGCTTTGGCTATTGCACCTTCTGATCCCCACGTAATTTGGGCTGGAACTGGAGAAGCTTTTATCAGGAGTAACGTTTCCATTGGGAATGGTGTATATAAATCGACGGACGGCGGTAAGACCTGGAAGCATATGGGACTGGAAAAAACTGGGAGGATCGGTCGGGTGGCCATCGATCCAAGGGATCCCGACATTGTTTTTGTGGCAGCAGTGGGACACGGGTATGGTCCTCAGAAAGAGAGGGGCGTTTTCCGCACAACAGATGGCGGAAAGACGTGGAAACATGTCCTTTTTGTGGATGAGAATACTGGTTGTTTCGAGATTGCCATGAACATGGATAACCCCCGGATTCTGTTTGCAGGTATGTGGCCCGTCGTTATCAGAACTTGGGGACGGGAGAGCGGTGGTCCCAACGGTGGTGTCTGGCGCTCCACTGATGGTGGATCGACCTGGGAAAGGCTGGAAAAGGGTCTTCCCAAGCCGCCTTTAGGTAAAGTGGGCCTTGCCATTGCACCCACCAACCCAGATGTAGTTTATGCACTCATTGAAACAGGTTCGCCCAATAGGGGCGTTCTGTGGCGCTCCAATAACAGCGGTGACTCCTGGAAGCTGGTAAGCTACGACCGTATCCTGAATGAACGTCCTCACTACGCCTCCCGCATTGTGGTCTCTTCGGCCAGTGAAAATGAGGTCTATTTTGCTGCTAATAGTCACAGCGCCACCTATGACGGGGGACTGACCAGCGAGAGGACAGGGTGGAGCGGTGATACGCACGATCAGTGGGTGGATCCTCTTAATCCCGACCGGATCATCCTTTCTGACGACGGAGGTGTTGTCATCAGCAATAACCACGGTGAAACCTGGGAGCGGGTCCGGCTGCCCATCGCCCAGATGTACCACGTGGCGGTGGATAATCAGATTCCCTACTACGTTTACGGTGGGATGCAGGACGGCTCCGGTTACAGAGGACCCAGCACTGCTGCTCCGGGCCGCGGCGGATGGGGTTTTGTAAGCAGTGAATGGGAAAATACAGCTGGAGGTGAATGTGGGTTTATTGTTCCCGACCCTGTGAACCCTGACATTGTGTGGGGTGGGAGTTTTAGCTCAAACTTCTCAAAAGTGAACTATAGCACTGGCCATGAAAGAACGGTAAGGGTGTGGCCTGAATCGTCATACGGTGCCGCGGCCAGTGAGGCGAAATATCGTTTCAATTGGACGTTTCCCATTACCATTTCTCCACATGACAACAACAAGGTCTACGTGGGTAGTCAGTTTGTCCATCAGACAACGGACGGAGGTGAAAGCTGGGAGGTCATTTCTCCTGATCTGAGTACCAACGACATGAGTCGAATGGGTCCCTCCGGCGGGCTTACTAAAGACAATATCGGTGTGGAATATGCTTGTGTGGTATTCGCTATTGCTGAATCCCGGGTGGAGACAGGCCTCATTTGGGCTGGTACCAACGATGGACTTGTCCATGTGACCCGGGACGGCGGCAAGAAGTGGACGAATGTAACAAAGAATATTCCCAACCTGCCGGAGTGGGGCACCGTCAGCAACATTGAGCCTTCTCCCCACGATGCCGGTACAGCATACATCACCGTAGATTTTCACCAGATGAACGACCGCAACCCTTACGTCTACAAAACGACCAACTACGGAAAAAGATGGCGGTCTATCAGTAACGGTATACCGAAAAGTGTTTTCAGCTATGCACATTGGATTCATGAAGATCCCGTCCGGAAAGGGATGCTCTATGTGGGGACGGAAAATGCTATCTTCGTCTCTTTTGATGACGGCAAGAAATGGCTGCCACTTCAGAATAACCTGCCCTATGCACCGGTACATCACATGATCACCCAGGAACACTTCAATGATCTGGTGGTAGCTACCTACGGCCGGGGCTTTTGGATACTGGATGATGTGACGCCGCTGAGACAGCTGAATGAGAAAGTTCTGGCAAAGAATGTTCATCTGTTTGATCTCCGGCAGGCGTACCGTATGCATCCCTTGAGAAACGGTCCACGTCCTAATGCCCGTGCCCTGATCAATTATTACCTGAAAGATGAACCTGAGGGAGATGTTAATATCACCATCTTGGATAATAACGGGGACACTGTTAGATCTCTGAAGGGGACCAAGAAAAAAGGGATCAATCGTGTAGCGTGGAATTTGAGATACGAGGGAGCAAGGGAGGCCAAACTTCGGACCAAACCTCCACACAATCCTCATCTGGTTGAAGAAAAGCGATTCAGGAAAACCTGGGAGCGGGAAGGGTGGTATCCTATCCGGAGCTGGGGAACTTACGCCGGTTTCCGGGGATTTATGGTGGCACCAGGGACTTATACTGTCAAACTAACTGTAGGAAAGACCGAACTGACAACTGATCTTGTAGTCCTAAAGGATCCTCGGTCAGAAGGGACCCTGGCCAACATTAATGATCAGGTAGCACTGCTACTTCAGATTCGCAAAGACCTCAACACCGTTTCAGATATGATCAGCAATATCGAATGGATGAAGCGTCAGATAGAGGATCTTAAGACTGTTATGAAAGGTGATGAGAAGAGTAAGGATATTATGGAAAAGGGAGATGCTCTCTACAAGAAGCTTCAAGAACTGGAGGACCAAGTATTCCAGCCGGTTCTTGCTGAAGGTGACTCAAAGTCATTCAGATTTACCAATAAGCTTTACAGCAAACTTTCTGTTCTTACAGGAGATCTAGCCAGCGGAGATGGTTTTCATCCCGGATCCGTTGATTTTGCACCGAATAAGCAACAGCAGGAAGTTTATAAAGTACTCAAGGGTCGAGTTGACAATTATCAGTCTGAATTCAACAGGCTGATAGCAAAAGATGTGGCTGACTTCAACCAACTGGCTGGCAGTCGCGATAAAGGCGGCGTGGTTGTGCCAAGTTCTCAACAGCAATAAAAAGTGGAGGATTTTTCATAATGAGAACCCAAAAAACAGTTTTTTCAATACTGGTGGTTTTTTTCGGAGGGTGGTCTTATGCCCAGGAACCCCTGACCTACCAGACACCTCCGAAGGCTATTGTAGACTTAGTGAACGCTCCTTTGACTCCCAACACTATGTTAAGTCCATCAAAAGAGCAGTTTGTTTTTATGGAGCGACCAGCCATGTCCGGCATCGATGAATTGTCCCAGCCGGAGCTGAGAATTGCCGGGTTGAGAATCAACCCACGGACAAACGGCCGTAGCCGGAGCAGTCACTACATTGGCCTATCCATCAGGCCCTTAATGGGAGGTAAGGAGGTAAAAGTTACCAGACTGCCCGCCAACCCGAAAATTTCCAGCGTCTCCTGGTCACCTGACGGTAAGCAATTAGCATTCGCCGTCACCTCAAATGAAAACATCTCACTCTGGATCGCCGACACCAAAAGAGGGAAAGCGAAACTGGCGATGAAAAATTCATTGAATGCCACATACGGTACGCCGTTCAGGTGGCTGTCTGACAGTAAAGGATTGGTGGCTCTCACAGTTCCGGCTGGACGAGGCCCGGTCCCAGCAGAGAGTACGGTGCCGGAAGGCCCCGTGCTTCAGGAGAATCTGGGCGAAAAGGCGCCGGCCAGAACCTACCAGGATCTGTTAACATCTCCCCATGACGAGAAGCTGTTTGATCATTATCTCACCTCGCAGGTCGTACATGTAACGGTGAAGGGGAAAGTAACCAATCT
>SCKS01000018.1 GCA_004124465.1 Fidelibacterota bacterium | reverse complement strand
GAGTCATCCTAGATCAGGGCTGAAATGCATCGTTCAACAAACCGGTAGACGCTTTTAGGTTTAAGAGAACCTTTGTCCCCACTACCAGCAGTTTCTATTAGAACAGCTTTCTTAATCATGAATTATTTATTGTTATTAAACCAGGTTTATTTGTATTAATAAGAGACGAAAAATTAACGGGGATGAATCTGTTTTCCAAAGAGATCACGCCGTTAAATAACTATTAAGAATAAATAGTTTCGGAAAGCTTGCCGGAAGAAAGAAACGGAACAACAATTACTGATCTCCCTTGTGAAAATCGCCGTTGATTCCTACCTTCCTTTGTCAGGGTAAAGAATATGGTTCTGCGGTATTTCAGGAGGACGGTTTGGATTTTCAGCTTTACTATCGCCTCCTTAATCTTTGCCCAAAATGACAAAGATTATGAAAAGTTAAGAGAAGCAATGGTCAAGACGCAGATTGAATCCCGTGGTGTAAAAGATGAAGATGTCCTGTCCGTTATGCGGGACGTTCCCCGGCACCTTTTTATCGATGAATCGCTCTGGCCCAAGGCTTACTCTGACGGTCCCCTTCCCATCGGCCACGGGCAGACCATCAGTCAACCTTACATCGTGGCGTTCATGACAGAACTCCTCCGTCCCGACACCCACCATATGGTCCTGGAGATTGGTACTGGCTCAGGCTATCAAGCCGCTGTGCTGGCGAAGTTGGTTCACCACGTCTACACCATAGAAATTGTACCTGAACTTGGCCGCAATGCGAAGGCGGCACTGAAGCGGCTCGGTTACGATAATATTTCCGTCCGCGTTGGAGACGGCTACAAAGGGTGGCCTGAAGAGGAACCCTTTGATCGGATCATCGTTACAGCAGCTCCTGAGAAAGTGCCTGAGGCACTTGTAGATCAGCTCAAACCGGGCGGCAGGATGGTCCTGCCGGTAGGGCCCCGGTGGTGGGGCCAAGACCTGCTTGTCATTGAAAAGGATGAGAGAGGAAAAGTGGTACGGAAGAATACCATTCCCGTCCGGTTCGTTCCCATGGTCCGCCAAGAAGAACGGAAGAACTAAGTCTCTTCTTCCGGCTCTAACGCCGCGTACTTCTGCCAGAATCTCACCGCCTCAGCCCACTGTTCTGAACTATAGTTCGCTTTGGTCCCGCCCGGGAGTTCCAGCTGGTTCCGCATCATGGTGACAGGCCCCATGGGCAGTTGATCCACCCCTTCAGGCACAGCCTGGATTGAAATCAGTTCCCATTCAGCGTCCGTGGTGTTCTCGTTGTTTTCAGCCAGTACGTCGTGGCGATATAGAATGAACTCCACTTTTCCCACCGGCAGTGGTGAACCAATGGCTGCACGGATTTGAATATAAGGCTCCTCCCCCTCTTGGCGCCGAACAGATTCGGCCTTCAGTTCCGTAGTCTGATCAATTTTTACATAAGGACAGACAAAATGGCTGGTCATTTCATCTGCGGCTTCAACAATCACTACTCCATCTCTATACCCTTCCCTGAAATATCCTGATGCAAAGCGGTCTGAAGCGTGGTTCACTATCTCTTCAAAAGTGAGGTCTTTGGCGTAAGTTTTGCCTGATCCCTCAACCTGCCGCCGGACGAAATCGTTGACTTCCAACTGAATCATTTTTCCTCCCCAGGCCGGTACGCCCGTTCCAAGTTGGATTTAATCTCATCCAGCTCCAGCCAGACCGGTTTCAGCTCTTGTCGGGCAAAAAGGGGTGACTGATCATCAAAATGGGAAGATGATTGATCAACAGCAGCACTTCCGAAGGGGTGACCGCTGAAAGATTTCATGTTTCCTTCCTTATCCCACCGCACAGCAAGAATATAGCTGTCTCCCGCAACAGCCACTTGTCGACCTTTTTCATCACCACGGGAGTAAACTGCTCTGAGAACATCGGGGCCGCCAGCAATGGGAAGGTTTTCTTTTCCTCGAACAAGCCTTTGTACTTCCCCCCATGTCACATCCAAACGGCCGTAATGTTTCATCAGAAAATCTGCACTTTTTCGAACCGTTGTTTCTAATTCTTCATCGGGATGCATATCAAGATCCCGCCATAAATAGGAATCGAATTCCCTGAGCGTCAGAATACTGACCGCTGCCTGCCGGTTATCAATATTCATTCGGTGATCCCATGAACCCATAAGTTTCAACGCCCCATTCACAAGGGGATCATCACTCTTTACTTTAGCAACTAACTTTTCAATGAGCTGAACATGTTTTGATTGCTGAGAATAAGAAAGATCGAATTTCGCTTCAAGAAATTCGTCAAAAGTCATTGAGCTATTATTGGTGAAAATTTCTTGGGCACGGAGAGAACGATTGGTCTTATGAGTTTCGATTCCCATGGTGGGTGAAAAAAGTGTGGGATCAGGGTTGTCGCCTTCCCCGGAAGACATGAACGGTGTGTGGTTACAGGTTTGGACAAAACCGGATGACGGGTTCAGCACTTGAGGAATCTCTGACAGCGGAAGAAACTCGTTCCAAACCACAGCGGAGGTGTCACCGGGGAGATAGTCTTGCCAATCGAAAGCTTCATCCCGTTTCGGAAACCGCCCATTATAGATATAGAAAATGTTGCCCTCTCTGTCAGCATAAACCGTATTGAAGCTGGGAATGGCCACCATTTCCATGGCTTCCGTAAACTGAGCGAGGTTTTTAGCTTTGTTCATTCTGTACCACTGATCAACAGCTCGAATATCTGTCAAATTGGAATGACGAATAGCAAAAGTACCAAAAGGACGCCTGATGACAGGGCCGTGGATTGACCATAAGCCTTCCCGGCGAACCGTCCATTTAATTGGTCCCCACAGCTTTACAGTAATGGGAACCTTAAACTTTTCAAACTCCAGCCACTTGCCATCATAGCGATACTTGTCTTTGTTTCGAGGATTGATAACAAGTTCATAGACGTCAATGAGGTCAGGCTTATTAACCGTATGGGTCCACCCTTTGTTAAAATCATGGCCGACGCCAAAAACAGGCATGCCAGGGAAAAGAGCACCGGACACCTGCCACCCTTCTTCACTTTTCACGTGTGCCTCGTACCATGCTAAGGGACCGTTCCAAGGCTGATGCGTATTTGAGAGGAAAAAAGTGCCGCCATCAGCTGTTCGCTCAGGTGACACACCAAAACCGTTGGAGCCCACGGGTATTCCGCCGAAGGTGTCCGCCAGATGCAGTTCGTCGGAGGAAGAAGCCAAAGTTTCGGGCCTTTGATTTCGCATAAGCCTGCGAATAACACCATCCAATCCAAAAAAGAAGGTGGTTCTAAGAGAGAAACCTGTAACTATGTCCTTCCCAGAAACAGGGTAAAGACCGGCTGTTCCGGAACCGGGGTGGCGGGCAATATAATAATTAATTCCATCGGCATAGGCTTCGCAAACTTCTCTCACTTCCGGGGAAAGGTCCGTTTCATACTTTTCTTCCACTGTTTCATATAGCTTAAAAAGCTTGACCAGAAAATCGATGGGGACGGATTTAATTCCCTGATGGGAAGCGAGAACCCCGCGAGTGGCAAGAAGAGAAACTTCCATGTTCTCCAGGTCATCTTCGGCGTGGGCGTAGGCCAGACCAAAGGCCACATCAGCATCGGTTTTACCGTATATGTGGGGAACACCCCAAGTATCTCTATAGATAGTTACATCAAAACGGTCACCCAAATCTGACGGAGCCTGCCAGGTGGAAATAGAGGCACAGGATATGAAAAGTAAACCTAAAATAAATAATGGAAAACGAAACCAGAACACAGTTTTTACCATCTTTGGTAGGCGGGGTGCCCCGGTTTAACCACAACAAATGTTCCTATGCAAGTTGCGCAAATTTTTCCGCCGGCTTCCAATACAGCTTCCACAGTAGCCCTCTCTTCTGATGATTCCACAACTCGGGCGGAGAGATGAATTGCACCTTTGTCAGTAGGTGTGGGACGTTTCATTTTAACGGAGTAGTCCGCGGTGACCGTTGCCGACACTTGGTCCTCACCGTTTTTTTTCATGAGAAAATGAGCAGCAGCCCAATTGGAATGGCAATCCATAAGGGCACCGATGATACCTCCGTTTAAAACACCCGAAAATGCTTCATGATGCTTGCTAGCTTGCCAGTCACAAATATATTCACCTCCCTCAAAAAAACTGCGAATCCGTAACCCTTTTACATTTGCAGGCCCACAGCCGAAACAGACGTTATCCGGAGCTAATGTTTCCTGAAGACTGTTACCTTCCGGTGACATTACGCACTCTGTACTTTCCCGGCGAGACTCATGGAGACGGCGGGTTTGGGCTCTATCAGTTCCCCGCGCCCCAGTTTGCGAAATATAGCCAAGAGCCAAACAGTTGCGACTGAGGAGGATACCATCACGGATATGACCTGGGCAATCCACACCCATTCGATGGTCTTACCCATAACAAAAACAAAATATGACGCCAGGGAAACACTCACCAGTAGTACACGCATAATGGTAAGTACAAGCATAGGTATCCCTTTACCCAATCCTTGAAGCGCTCTGCCACTGATCATACTTATAGCAACAAAAGGATAACCGAACACAAAATACCTCAGGTACTGAGAACTCACAGCCCGGATGGCCACTTCATCACTGAAGACAGTAACCATTTTGGGTGCAAAAATAAAAAAGGTCGCTCCAATAACCACAGCAATGAGTACGCAACTTTTGATTGCATGACCAGTGATGGACCTGATCAAATCGGTTCGTTGCGCTCCGTAGAACATGCCCACCAAAGTGACAAGGCTGGAGGAAACGGAAATTGCTGGCATGAGAAAAACGTGATCTATACGGATACCGATCTGGTATCCCGCTACAGCCTCGCTGGAAAACATGACAAGAATTCTGTTAAACGCCCCGCCACCCAAAGACATAATAATCATGGAGAAAGAGGCGGGCAGACCAATCTTGAAAATCTTGGAGAGGATTGTTCTCGAAAAGGAAAAATCCTTTAAGGCAAAGTTGATGTAACTGTGCTGTTTTACCAGCATGAGATAAGCAAAAATAAGTGCAACCACAACCTGGCTCACCACCGTGGCAACTGCTGCACCTTTTACGCCCATGTCTAGGGCGAAAATGAAAATGGGATCGAGGACGATGTTCAGTATTGTTCCTCCGCCCTGAATGATCATGGGCGTTTTCATGTCTCCTTCACCGGAAAGAATAGATCGAAAAAAGATAGAAAGAACAAGAAAAATATAGGCGCCAGCGATAACACTGAAGTAGTCCCACGCCAGAGGAAGGATTGAGGTCGGTGTTCCTAGCAATATCAAGATTGTTTTCCCCTTTAACAATCCGATAACTGTCAGAAACAGTCCAAGCAACAGGCCAAGAATAACTGCGTGCTCAGCACTGTTGTCCGCATTTCGCTTATCTTTAGCACCAATGTATTGAGCAATGACGGCTGTGACACCGGAGCCAAGACCAAATACAAGGCCCAGACCAAAGAAAAGGAGTGGAAGATTAAACGCCAAGGCTGTCAGGGCATCGCCGCTCACCCGGCCAACGAATATCATATCTACTATTGTGTAGATGGTTTGTACCATCATACCCAGCATCATGGGCATGGCCAGCGTCCACAAAGCGCGCCGCGGGTTGGCTATGAACTGGTCCAGTCTGGAATCTTTGTCTTTGGTCACATTCGTTTCCTAAATCAACAAATTAGAATTTTAGCCGGATTGAAAATACAAACAGACTCATTTCCCGCCGGAAAGATTGTGAAGTTTAACTCGAACTCAATAGGGATAAAATGATCTTTTTCGCTACCCGAAAAATAACTAAAACCGGCGGGAAAAACCGACACCTAGGCTCATTCCACCCACACCACTGTTTGCCACGGCAAAACCTACTGAGACTCGCTGCAGACTGTATCCAAAGCCGAGAGAAAAACCGGAGGCGATATCCCGCCACAGTTCTCCTGTCTGAAGATCGGAACGGAAGGAACTTGTGCCAAGTTGCAGAAAAAGTCCTTTCGGCAACGCAAACTCACCTCCCAGTCTGAAAAGACTGCGTTTCTCCCACCAGACTGCATCGGCAGAAAGAATGAGCGGCAAATATTCCATTTTTCTTGTGACACCTACAGCCACAGATGTGGGGATCATTTCCGTATACGACGTGTACTCCTGAACGGTGGTGCCGAGGTTACGAACAGAAACACCCAGTGATGTTTCAAGCTGCGGTATGGTCACTCTGCCGCCCAATGAAACAAGGCCCAGTACAGCGGTGACATCTCCTACACTGCTTTGAAACATTCCCGCTGATATACCCACGTCAGCCAATGGAGATAGACTTTTTGCCACAGCTACGTTGAGCCAAGCATCACCGGCGGAAAACGAACCCAAGTCGTTGCCATCGCGGTCACGTTCTTTGAAATTACCATAGTTGACACCCCGAAAAGTGGCAGCTACGGACAACCCTTTCACAGCCATTCGCCACTCAGCTAACTGAGATTGAACCGTAGCGGGATAACGTACAGCCGAAAGAATCAATGTTTTCTCTTTGCCTGACAACAGGGCGGGATTCAGTGATGAAACATCCGCCCCGAGAACGTCCGCTACGCCGCTGCCGGACATTCCGAGAGAGCGAACATGATAGACAATGTCGAGGGATTGGTAAGAAGTTTGCGCCCAAGCGGATCCAATGAGAAAAAAAATCAATAATGTTTTCCGCATTATTTTAGAGGAGAGATATGGGATCAACATCCATAGTAACCCTGACATTTCCTTTCTTTCCCTTTTGTTCGGATCCGGTGAAATGTTGCTTCAGAAATGTATGAAAAAGTGCACCGTTTTTATCCTTCTGTTTCGGTGATTTGAAAATAATCTGATACCTGTAGTTCCCACGGAGACGCTCCACGGGGCAGGGCGCTGGCCCCATAATCTCTAACCATTGCGGTTTTTCACTAATCTTTTTCAGGTGATTCTCAGCTGTTGAGCAGACCTTTTTCTCATCCGGTCCGGAAAATTCCACTCTTGCCATCCAACTGAAAGGGGCATACATCAGTTCCTTACGCTCATTTAGGCAGATATTGTAGTATTTTTCAATATCAAGCTGGGACGCGGATTTTATAGCAGGATCATCAGGATGGCTGGTCTGTATAACTGCTTCTCCAGGCTTGTTGCCACGGCCTGAACGGCCCGCCACTTGGTAGATGAGCTGAAAAGTCCTCTCCCCGGCCCTGAAATCGGGCAGAAAAAGTCCTGTGTCAGCATTGACAACACCCACTAATGTGACGTTAGGAAAGTCGAGGCCTTTGGCAATCATCTGAGTTCCTAAAAGAACATCATACCGTCCTTCACCAAACTCCTTTAGAATTTTACTGAAGGCTCCCTTCCGGCGGGTGGTGTCCATATCCATCCTCACGAACTGAATGTCAGGGAATTTGCGTATCAGAACTTCTTCCACTTTTTGAGTCCCCGTTCCGCCAAGCCTTAATGTACCATCACACTTGGCACAGAGCTTGGGAATCGGTTTCTGAAAATTACAGTAGTGGCACTTCAGTAACGAATCTGACTTATGAAACGTCAGTACGATCTGACAGTGCTTGCACATCTCCACTTCACCACAGTCTACACAAGTGACCACCGATGCAAAACCCCGCCTGTTCTGAAGCAAAATTACCTGTTCCCCACGTTCCATCCGCTCAGCAATTTTTTCAGTCAGTTTTCTTGAGAGAACAATGGAATAATCCTCCAAAACGGCACGTTCTTCATTCATGTCCACCAGATGGACTCTGGGATAGAGTGCATCACCATACCGGGATGTCAGCCTGATATAGTTCAGCTTGTTCGTGGCCTGATTGTAGTACGATTCCATACTCGGTGTGGCACCGGCAAGCAGCGTGATGGCATCGCTCAGTTTCCCCCTCATAAGGGCTACATCTCGGGCATGATACCGCGGAGCGGGGCTCTCCTGCTTAAAGCTCCCCTCCTGCTCTTCGTCAACCACAATGAGGCCCACCTTTTTCATGGGGGTGAAGATAGCGCTCCTGGCACCTATCACAATCGAGTACTTCCCGGCGCAGATCTGGCGCCACGTCCAGCTTCTCTCAGCAGATGTCATACGGCTGTGCCAGATGGCCACCTCCTCACCGAACACTGACCAAAACCGTCCGGCAATCTGGGGCGTAAGGGAAATTTCAGGCAAAAGAATGATGGAGGTCCTGCCGAGCTGTTGCGCAGCTCGTGCCAGATGAATGTACACCTCCGTCTTTCCACTGCCTGTAACTCCATGAAGTAATGAAGCACTGTAAAGACCTTGCTTCATAGACTTCATTATTTCGTCCACAACTGCCTGTTGATCAGCTGTCAGTTCAATCTCCTTGTGAACAGAAGTCACTTTAAGTCCGCCCAGCTCCGGTTCCCTGGTAATGGCCTGAATTGCTACAAGGCCCTTTTTTTCAAGAGATCGGCAGACGGCGGAAGCCCGGTCAGAAACATCAGCAAGATCTTTTACAAAAAGTGTCCCGCCCCGGTTAGATATTGCCTGAACAATTTTGTATTGTTTGGGTGCTTTTTCCTTTAGCTCCTGTAGCTGACCGGAAGAAATTTTTTCAGCGCTCACTTCCAGAATCTGGGCCGGCTCATATTGTTGCGACAGACCGGACGGCACCGCCGACCGCATCACTTGCCCCAGGGGTGTAAGGTAGTAATCGCTGACCCACGAAATGAGCTGCCAGAGCGTATCGTCCAAAAGTGGTACGTCATCCACAACTTCACTAATGGGTTGAATCTTACCTTTAAACTTAGCCTTGTCTCCCAGGCCCACAACAACACCCTGAACCGCCTTGCGCCGGCCCAGCGGTGCCTTAACGCGAATCCCTGTCTGAATCACTCCATCCAGCGGCTGCGGTATCCGGTAAGTAAAGACCCGCCAGCTTGAGATGGGGAAAGAGACGTCAGCGTACATGCAACGAAGATAGACGGGAGGTCAGGAATCTGCAACAAAAAACCCCCGTCGCAGCGGGGGTTTTACAAATAATGGATGAGGCCTTTCGCCTCATTCTTTAATTACATATACCTTTATTTCAGTCTCCACATCAGTGTGGAGCTTAATGAAAACATTGTGCACACCCAGCGATTTGATGGGCTCATCCAGCTGGATAGCTTTCCGATCCACATCAAAACCTTGCTCTTGGAGAAGCTCACTGATTGTAATGGCTGTTACTGAGCCAAAGAGCCGATCATCTTCGCCGACCTTTACCGGCGCGGACAGTTTCAGCTTGGAAAGTTGTTCAGCAACCTCGCTATGGTGTACCGTGGTTTGTTTGTCTCGGGCAGCAATCTGATTCTTGAGCTCCTCCACTTCTTTTACATTACCGGGTGTCGCTTCTACAACTAAGCCACGGGGCATGAGGTAGTTTCTGGCGTAGCCATCTTTTACTCGAACCATATCACCCACGTCGCCGAGCTTGTCAATCTTTTGTTTGAGGATAACTTCCATTATCTCAGCCCCTTTCCTAACTAACCGCTAAATTCATCGCCAGAGTAAGAAAGTAACGCAATGTTTCGCGCCCGCTTGATTGCACCGGTCAGGTGCCGCTGGTGCTTGGAGCAAGTGCCCGTCACCCGTCCGGGGATGATTTTACCTTGCTCATTCACAAACTTTCTGATCAGTTTAACATTCTTGTAATCGATAGTGAGAGTACGATCCTCACAGAATTTGCATACTCGCCCACGTCCCATAAAAGCCATAGCTTAGCCCTCCGCTTCCATCGTTTTCTTAACTTCAACAACCTTTTCATCAAATGATGCTTCACCGTTTGAGTCTTCCCTGATAACAGGTGCATCATCAAGACGTGTGGTGAGATATGCCAATATTGGTTCCTGGAGTTCCATCCAACTGTTCAACTCATCAATGAAAGGTTCTTGAACAGAATATTGGAGCATCATATAGGTACCGTACCTGAATTTGTTCACTTCATAAGCAAGTCGTCGTTTACCCCAAGTGTAAGAGTTGACGATCTCAGCACCGTGATTCCTAATTCGCTCATCCACATTGTTCTTGAGCTCATCTAACCGCGCATCCTCATAATCAGGGTGTGCGATATAGAGCGTTTCGTAGTATCTCATACTTTCTCCTTAATTCTATGAAATCAGTGGTGCAATGACCAATGAAACCACAGACATCAATTTGATCAGAATATTCAAAGATGGGCCAGCTGTATCCTTAAAAGGATCACCAACTGTATCTCCTACAACAGCGGCTTTATGCGCATCACTACCCTTGCCGCCATGTGCTCCACTTTCAATATATTTTTTTGCGTTATCCCAGGAACCACCGGCATTGGCCATAAAAATGGCCAGTGTAACACCGCTTACAGTCACTCCGGCCAGTACACCACCCAGCATTTCCGGATCCTTGAGTACCAGTCCGAAAAATACAGGTGTAAAGACAGCCAACAAGCCGGGTGCAATCATCCGCTTAATGGCTGCGGTTGTGGCAATATCCACACAGCGGGCATGATCAGCCTTGGCTTTTCCTTCCAGTAAGCCTTCTATTTCTCGAAACTGCCTTCTGACTTCCTCAATCATTTCAAAGGCAGCCTCACCAACAGCCCGCATGGCGAAGGACGAAAAAAGGAAGGGGAGTGAACCTCCAATCAATAGTCCCGCCATAACTGTTGACTTCATAATATCAATTGAATCAAGACCTACTTTTGTCTGGTAAGCACCGAAAAGAGCCAGGGCTGTCAATGCAGCAGATCCTATAGCAAATCCTTTACCGATGGCGGCTGTAGTATTCCCCACAGCATCCAGTTTATCTGTTCTTTCACGAACTTCTGATGGTAGTTCCGCCATCTCAGCACAGCCACCGGCGTTATCTGCGATGGGGCCGTACGCATCCACTGCCAATTGAATTCCCGTAGTAGAGAGCATTCCCAGTGCCGCAATTGCAATGCCATAAAGACCCGCAAAATTGTATGCTACTACAATGGCTATGGCAATGCTGAGAACCGGAAACACTGTTGATTGCATTCCGTTTGCCAAGCCGGAAATGATATTCGTAGCCGCACCAGTTTCACTCGACTTGGAGATACTTCTTGCCGGACCGCGGGATTCAGATGTGTAGTACTCTGTCAGCGTCCCCACAAGAATTCCTGCCACCAACCCAGTGATGGTAGCACCAAATATATCTACAGCTTTTACAGCTTTGTCGTTCAGCATGGCTGTACCGGGAACAAAATAATCAATGATAAAATAACTTACGACCAGCATAAGAACTCCGGCACCATATGTGCCGACATTAAGTGCGGTCTGAGGGTTCCCATCCTCCTTGGTTCTCACAAAGAATGTTCCGATGATGGAAACAAAAATGCCTGCTCCTGCCAGATAAAGCGGCAACATGACCAGGTTTGTGGCACCAGCCGCTGCCGCAAGGACCATAGCTCCAATAATGGAGCCCACGTAAGATTCGAATAGATCGGCACCCATGCCGGCCACATCACCCACATTATCACCCACATTATCGGCGATGGTGGCAGGATTTCGTGGATCATCTTCTGGGATTCCTGCTTCTACCTTTCCTACAAGGTCAGCACCCACATCAGCTGCTTTCGTATAAATGCCTCCACCAACACGGGCGAAAAGAGCAATGGATGAGGCACCCATGGCAAATCCTGAGAGGAGTGTCATCACGTGCTGAAGATCAACTCCTTCATTCAGTCCGCCGTAAAAGCAAAACAGTGAAGAGAGGCCAACAACACCCAAACCCACAACACTCATACCCATGACAGATCCACCTGCAAAAGCAACGCCAAGGGCGGAATTGAGGCTGGTTCTGGCGGCCTGTGTTGTACGGTGGTTGGCCGCTGTAGCTACTCGCATGCCAAAAAAACCAGCAAAACCACTACAAAGAGCACCAACAATAAAACTTGCTGCCACCATGCTGGTTTTTTGTGACGCATTGCCCCATGCAAGAAGTGCGGCTACCGCAACCACAAACACGGCCAGGACTTTATACTCCCGGGCGAGGAATGCCATAGCACCTTCCCTAACAGCTGTACCGATTGCTATCATCTTCTCATTTCCAGGATCCTGCTTGTTGACCCAGGAAGATTGTACAAACGCATAAATCAAAGCCAAAACTCCCGCTAGAGGAACAAAATAAAACAAGTGCATTACTCGACTAACTCCTGTGTCTGTAATCTGTTGAATTCAGTCATGGTCTTTTCCAAACCTTTGGTCAAAATAGATTCCACTGCATCGGCACCGTGGATCACCATTTCTTCAGCCAAAGGCTGATCTTTCTTCCGGAAGGGTTTTAGTACATAATCTTCTGCCGGCCGCATCTGCTCTTCCGTGCCAATGCCCATGCGAATCCGCGGGAACTCGGCGCTACCCAGTTGGTAGATAACTGATTCCAGACCGCGGTGACAGCCATCGCCACCGGCAGGCCGAACCCGCATGGTCCCCAGCGGAAGGTCTACATCATCCACGATTATGTGAAGATCTGCCAGATCAACCTGCCAATGGGCCTGAACCTCCTTCACTGGGATGCCGCTTCTATTCATACCCGATGTCGGTTTAACCCAGACAACATCATCAGATCTAGCATAAACATAGTCCCCTTTCCCTGGTCGAAAAGCGAGATTTCGACGGCGAACAAGCTCATCCACCACCCAAAACCCGAAATTGTGCTTTGTGTCGGCATAGTGATCTTCCACATTCCCTAAACCGATAAACGCAATCACTTTGAAGCACTTTCCTCCTTCTCTCCATCACCGGATGGTTTTTCAGCACCATCGTCCTCACTCTCTTCCGTGGGTGCTTCTTCACCTTCAACAGTTTCACCTTCTTCACCTTCAAGTTCTTCCTCTTCCAGCTCAGGCTCTTCAATAATCTCTTCTTTCGGAGCCTGCACGGAAACTACCGTAATCTCAGGATTGGTCAAGATTTCTCCATCTTCAATAGAAAGATCATAAACATGGACACTGTCACCGACTTCCATTCCTTCCACATCAATGTGTACAGCCTCAGGTACTTTTGTGGCAGGACAACTAATCTCCAGTTCTGTAATATTTTGCGTCATTATGCCACCGGTCTTAACACCGGCCGCTTCGCCGTCCAAGACCACCGGTATTGAGAGAGTGATCTTATCCTTAAGGCTCACACCAAAAAGATCCACGTGAACAATCTCTTCAGTTACAGGGTGGTACTGAATTTCCTTTAATATTGCGTGGAGTTTTTCTTCACCCACAGTTACGGCATAGATCCGAGACATGGATTGAAGTGCGTCGTGGAGGTGTCGCCTGTCTATTGCGAACGGGACTGCATCATGTGTAGCCGAGTAAAATACACCGGGTATCTTACCTTCATCTCTCATCTGTTTCGCAGCCTGGTTTCCCAGCTCTGTCCGTTTATCAAGTTCAAGTTTGAACTCTTGAGCCATAACTACCTCCGGTTAAACGTTGAATAGTGCACTGACAGACTCACCACTATGGATATTGGAGATAGCGTTCGCAAACAGGGAAGAAACCGATATCACTTCCAGTTTTTCAAACCGCCGGTTATCATCCAATTTTGCGGTGTCCGTCACAATGACTTTCTCAATAGATGAATCCATAAATCTTTTGGGTGCCTCGCCGGAAAAAAGCCCGTGAGTGGCCAAAGCACAAGCCGAAGAAGCACCATTTTCAATAGCAGCCTCAGCTGCATTAATCATGCTGCCTCCCGTATCGATCATATCATCCAGCACAAATACTTCTTTGTCTTTCATATCTCCAATTAGGTGTACCACTTCCGCATGGTTCGGTGAAGTGCGTCGTTTATCAATGAGACCAAAACTGACCCCCAGACGCTTAGCATAAGCCTGTGCCATGGGTGCCCGTCCCACATCCGGCGCCAAAATGACCGTTTTATCAGGATGAAGGTCGAACTCACGCAATCTTTTAAATACAATCTGCCGTGCATAAAGGTGATCGAACGGGATATGAGTGAACCCCTGAATTTGAGGTGAGTGAAGATCCATGGTGAGCACACGCCCCGCACCGACACTGGACAACATATCCATGATCACACGGGCGGAAATTGGGACTCTGGGTTGATCCTTTCTATCTTGGCGGGCATAGCCATAGTAAGGGATTACAGCCGTCACCCGATCCGCGGAAGCACGTACTGCTGCATCGATCATAAGAACGAGTTCAATGATATTCTCCGCCGGTGGATGAGTCGACTGAACAATGAAGACATCCTGTCCCCGAATGTTCTCTTCATACTTCACCCACAGTTCTCCGTCGGAAAACTGACGGAAACTTACTTTGCTCATCTCAATACCAAGATGTTTCACTATTTTCGCTGTCAGCGGTTCGTTTGATCTTCCACTAAAGACTTTCATTGTATTGCCTCATCTCACTGTTGCCGGGCTTGGATTCGAACCAAGATTAACGGCTTCAAAGGCCGCGGTCCTGCCGTTGGACGACCCGGCAAAACTGTCCTCGGCACGGCCAGGAAGCTGACTCGATTCGCGGACCGGGCCGCATCTGAAATCTGGCTGGGATGGCAGGATTCGAACCTGCACCGTCCCGGTTAACAGCCGGGCGTCATGCCAGTTAGACCACATCCCAATAAATTCGGAGCACAGTCACTGTCATTGTGTAATGGGGTGGGTAATGAAGGTTTGGAAGGCAGAGAACTGTTCCTGGGTTTTTTCAGCAACATTGTTGTCCTCAAAGATTCCAAACACAGTCGAGCCACTGCCCGACAGACTGGCAAACCCCGCCCCGGCGTTTAATAGCCGTTTTTTCAGGTCACCAATCTCTGGATATGTTCGAAACACCAGAGATTCAAAATCGTTCTCAAAAAACTTCCCCAGAGATTCCCACGATAACTGCTTTTCTATGGGGGCGGCGAAATTACCGGTACCAAATCCGCCGGACAAGAAGTTTTTAACTTCTCCATAGGCCCAGACCGTCGATATTTCCACTGCTGGACAAACCAAAAGGACCGATTTCATTGCCGGGAGTGAGATGGGTGTCAACTGGTCACCGATACCTGCCGCCAGTTGTGTTCCCCCTTTCAAAAAGAAAGGGACATCTGCTCCCAACGCTGCGGCCATCTTCCTAAGAAGGCCATTATTAAGTTCCAAACCAAACAGATCATTCACTCCGTTCAGAATGGTGGCGGCATTGCTTGATCCTCCACCCAAACCTCCTGCTACAGGAATCCGTTTTTCGAGATGAATGGAGACACCGCCTAGTTCAGGGACAGCTTTTTTCAATGCATTATAAGCTTTTACGCAAAGATTTGTATGGTCGACGGGAAGCGCTGGTTCAGAACAGGTGAACGTGCAACCTTCGGGGACTTTATCAAGAATAATTTCATCAGCCAGTGAAATTTCCTGAAAAATGGTCTTGATGGTGTGGTAGCCATCGTCCCGCCGGCCTGTGATCTTCAGGCCGATGTTGACCTTGGCTCGAGAAGAGAGTGTGAGAGGAATCTCTTACCTCAGCTGTCAGGTCGCCTGAGTGTAGCGATGGCCACGGCGCCAACCCCCTCACCACTACCGGTAAATCCCAATCCGTCCGTGGTTGTAGCTTTCACCGAAAAATTCTGAGTGTCAAGACCCATCTCTGATGAAAGCGTTTGCCTCATAGAGTGGAGATATTCACTCAGTCGGGGCGACTCAAGAATCACAGTTCCGTCCACGTTTGCAATCACAAATCCCGCTTCGTTCACCAGCTTTACAACGTGGGAAAGAAACGTAAGGCTCGATGCTCCTTTCCACCTGTCATTGCTGCTGGGAAAGTGGGTACCGATGTCACCCAAAGCAGCGGCGCCCAAGAGCGCATCCACAACAGCATGTGTCAAAACATCTCCGTCGGAGTGACCAACAGAACCTTTGTCAGACGGAATTGTAACCCCGCCGATAATCAGGGTCTCGCCGGCAGAGAGTCGGTGAACGTCATAGCCGATTCCTGTCCTAACCATAGGCTCCTATGGAGAGAATGGCTTCAGCAAGGGTAAGATCGTTCCTTGTGGTAATCTTTATATTGAAAGAGCTCCCTTCCACAATGGCAATCCGTCCGCCCACAGTTTCCACCAGTTGAGCTTCATCAGTTGCCACAATTCCGTGCGTCAAAGAATGTTCGAAAGCTTTGTCCAGGATGCCTACAGCAAATGTCTGAGGTGTCTGGGCCTGCCAAACTGTGGAGCGGTCCATGGTTCTATTGATGAGACCGTTATCAGAAACTTTCAGCGTATCTGCAGCGGGGATGGCAACAATAGCACCGTCGTAAGTGCCTGCAAGTTCTACAGTCTTCTCGATCCATTCACCTTGGAGGAAAGGACGAGCAGCGTCATGAATTACTACAACCTCCACTCTCTCCCTAATTTGAGAAAAGGCGTTGTAGATGCTCTCCTGTCTCTGCTCACCTCCGGGAATGACAAGTATGTTACCATTACTACCTTTTCCCAAAAGCTGATTACATTTTTCCACATCGCCAGCAGGAACTGCTACCACAGTTTCATCAATGATGGGTGATTCAAGAAAGCTGCTCGCAGATCTCAGGAAAAGGGGTTCGCCGCCCAACTCAGCGAACTGTTTCTTTGGATCATCACTCTCGGTAATGAATCGTTTCCCCTCGCCTGCGGCGGCTATGATTGCCCCAACCTTCACTACAAATCAGAGGATCAGCATGGCATCGCCATAACTGAGAAATCTGTAATTCTTCTTCAACGCTTCTCTGTATGCCTTGAAGATGAATTCTCTCTCAGTGAAAGCACAAAGAAGCATAAGCAGCGTCGATTTTGGCTGGTGGAAATTGGTAATGATGGCATCGGTCATCTTAAAGTCGCAAGGAGGGTAAATAAACTTATCCGTCCAGCCCCGCTTCGGTGTAACCTGAAAACCGGAAACAACAACAGTCTCCAATGCCCTCACTGAAGAAGTTCCCACCGCAAAGATGCGTTTCCCGCGTTCCCTAGTCTCGTTTATAGCGATAGCTGTTTCAGGAGGAACTTCAAAATATTCAGAATCCATTTGATGACGAGTAAGATCTTCAACTTGCACTGGGCGAAACGTTCCAAGACCAATATGGAGCACGATAGGTGCCACACGAACACCCTTGGCCTTAATCTTCTTCAATAAATCGTCAGTAAAATGAAGACCAGCAGTAGGCGCTGCTACGGCACCTCTATTTGAAGCGAAAACGGTCTGATAACGCTCTTTATCCTTGGGCGTATCAGGCCGGCTAATATACGGTGGTAGCGGAGCATGCCCGATTCTGTCAATTATTTCATAGAAATCCTTCGTGTCATATTCAAAGCGAACCACACGGCCGCCGGAGACGGTATTGTCGATAACGTCGCAGTGAACCCTATCAGTGAAATGAAGTTTATTGCCAATCCGGACTTTTCGGGCTGGTTTTACCAACACTTCCCAGAGGTCATTCTCCAATTCTCTTAGCAGAAAAACTTCCACTTTAGCATCGGTCCTATCTTTCACCGCAAAAAGACGGGCTGGGAAAACCTTGGTCTGATTGACAATGATAAGATCATTTTTCTTGAGATAATCAACAATATTGTGAAACCGCTTATGTTCAATTTCCTCTGTGTCCCTGTGGATCACCATAAGTTTGGAGTACTCCCGTCGTGGCCACGGTTCCTGCGCAATCCGTGTCTTGGGTAACTTGTAATCAAAATCCGTTAACCTGAGCTTTACTCTCTTTTCAAATAACATTCATTCCTCCTAGTCAAAAAGTTTCTGCTGATTTTCTGGTTTTTCAATTCCGAGATATTTGAATGTCCTTTCTTCGGCAACTCTACCGCGAGCTGTCCGCTGGATGAAACCTTCCTTGATAAGAAAAGGTTCATAAACATCCTCAATTGTCTGAGCGTCTTCCCCGATAGCAACACTAAGGGAATTTAAACCTACAGGTCCGCCGCTAAATTTTTCCACCAGTGACGACAGGATTGCCCGATCCATATCGTCCAAGCCATGACCATCTATTCCCAGCTTTTCCAGAGATTTCATTGCCACTTCTTTTGTAATCTTTCCGTCGGCTTTCACTTCGGCATAGTCACGAGTCCTCCGGAGAATGCGGTTGGCAACACGGGGGGTTCCCCGAGAGCGAGATGCCAGTTCAGAAGCACCGCCTTTGTCGATTTTCACTGAAAGAATTTTAGCCGAACGGGAAATAATCTGAATAAGGTCTTGCACTTCATAAAAGTCCACTCGCAGCACTACGCCAAACCGGTCTCGCATGGGTGAGGTAAGACTGCCAAGGCGGGTAGTT
This sequence comes from Fidelibacterota bacterium, assembly GCA_004124465.1. Classification (GTDB taxonomy): domain Bacteria; phylum Fidelibacterota; class Marinisomatia; order Marinisomatales; family S15-B10; genus UBA2125. Next base: position 1,653 of record SCKS01000018.1, on the reverse strand, counting down.
GCGCCAATAAGGGTAAAAGGTTCCAGATTCAAGCGGACGCTTCGGGCGCTGGGTCCTTTATCGATTAAGATATCGATGCCGTAGTCCTCCATGGCTGAATAGAGATACTCTTCCACAACATTGTTGATCCGGTGAACTTCATCAATAAAAAAAACATCCCGGCCTCGGAGATTCGTAAGAAGCCCCGCCAAATCAGCAGCCCGTTCCATCACAGGTCCCGATGTCTGCTTCAGATTCACATTCAGTTCCTTTGAAATAATGTGGGCCAATGTTGTCTTACCCAATCCCGGTGGACCGAAAAGTAAAACATGATCGAGGGCTTCGCCCCGTTTCTGTGACGCTTCAATATAAAGTTTCAGGTTTTCAACAACGTCAGACTGGCCTACAAATTCATCGAAGTTGGTTGGCCGGAGAGTCTGGTCGGCAACCAAATCCTCTTCTTGGGGAGCAGGAGTTGTTATGTGCGGGTCAGTCATTCAGGAAAGAGATATCCACGCTGAGCACTTCGACGTCTTTTTAGTGTCTATACGTAACCCTCAATTTAATATGAGGTTGAAGCGATTGCAATTAAAGAGTCTTCAGGAAAAGGAAAGTGCGCTACGCAAGCGGGTAAGGCGAGCATCTCTTTCTGAGGAGAAACGTCCAATTCCTTTCTCAAGCCAATCCTTGGAAAGATGTGCTTCTTCCACCACCTCATCCACACTGCCCCCAGACCGCCACCGGTTGTCCCAGTCTGAGGCGAGAGAATACTCTTTCACTACAGGATTGGCAATCCAGCTGTGCATAAGGCGGAGTCCACCGTTAGTGATGACCATAGCATCGTGCATATCCTCCTCTGACAGTACGGACTGTCGATACTCCTCTCCCTGACATTGAAAAAGTCCCCATGATACGGCTGCGACAATCTTCACATTGGGGCCGTCCTGATTGATATCGGGAAGAATTTTCATGAGGTTCGAAGTACAACTGGTCCCTCGGATGATGACAGTCCCTTCGTGCGGTTTATTTTCGCTGTAATTCCTGATGATGTAGGCCCCCTTTGCTGCTTCCATGTGGGAGGCCATACCAAGAGCCTGTCTGTCGGGAATTTCTATGGGCGGTCGAGTCAGGTGAAGAACAATGACAGGCACATCAGTACCTAGTGCGGCGCCGAGGACGGGTGCAACCTCATTATGCTCCCACGGGTGGAGATTCAGAACATGTCCCTCAGGGAATAGTTGTGTCACGCCCGGTGCGAAGATGCCGAAATGAGTCCTGGCGTCTTCGGCGGTTTCTGGCCCGGAATGGCCAGCCACCCACAGCAGCCTCCCCACCTTCAGTTCAGAATCTTGAGCTACCTGACTAAAGAGGCGAATGGGACCGTACTTTAGATAAGAAAACGAGGCATATGTTGAGCAGGCGCCTACAAAACCGTTGAATTCTTCATACGGCTTTTCACTCAAATTAACTGTAGTCATACCAACAACAATGCCGGCGTTGGCAAACTCTGTAATGGCCTGCGGAAGAACCGTACCATTCGGATTGGAGTCACGGTTGTAGAAGCCAAAGTCGGGTTTGTCGTTCCATCCTTTTCCAAAGCCGGAGATATTTGTTGAATCAGCCAGATCAGCTGACGCCGCAATAACCATAGGCCGGCCGTATTTTTCCCTCACA
>SCKS01000017.1 GCA_004124465.1 Fidelibacterota bacterium | reverse complement strand
ACCCGCATGGTGGCGCAGTTTCCTGTGATCATTGAAGATGATACTCTCAGTATGCCATTCTCCGGGGGGTTCAACGGACCTATACCTCAGTTTCTTGATTGGGATCATGATGGTTTTCTCGATCTGTTCATCACCGATGGTGATGGACGCATTCAACATTATGAGACCGATGGATCAACACCAGACTCTTTCACACTTTTGACGCGCTCCTTTAATGATCTTTTAATCGGATTCTGGTTCCGTTTTATTGATTATGACCTGGACGGTGACCATGATCTTATCTATTCGAGTGCATTCCCGGTAGCAGGTGGTGCTTATGCATGTGTTGTCTACGAAAATGTAGATGGCACTCTTACGTTGAGAACAGAGAGCCTGTTAGATGATCAGGGTAGAGTGCTCACAGTTAGCTCGGTTGTGATTCCCACTATTGCTGATATAGACGGGGACGATTGGCCAGACCTCTTCATCGGTAGTGTGGCCGGCACGGTGACCAAGTACCGCAATTTGGGAATGAGGGATAATCTTCCTCTTTTCCAATTTCAGACCAACACTTTCCAAAATATTATGCTTGTCTGGTCACCGGGGAGAGGTAGACTTCATGGCGCCAGCGCACTGGAATTTTTTGACATAGATGCTGACGGAGATAAAGATCTTTTCTGGGGTGATTTATATCAGCCTGGGCTCTTTTTTCTAGAAAACATAGGGGATCCAGAAGTTCCTGTCATTCTCGATAGCCTAGTAGAGGTTGAATATCCGCCTCAGTCTCCCCTCAAGACAGCTGGTTTCAATGTACCCAGATTCTCCGATCTGGACGGTGACGGTGACAGCGAACTTTTTGCGGGTGTCCAGTCAGGCGTTTATGGTACCGATTTTGTAAAAAACTTCGTTTATTACTCAAATAAGGGGAGTGACACACTAGCTAATTTTATCCATGAAAGGGATAATTTTCTTGAAATCCTCGATCTTGGTTCGGCATCCGTACCTGTCTTTGCTGACATAGACAGTGATGGTGATGAGGATCTGTTCGTAGGAAATGAGTTTAACGATGAATTGCCTGGCCTCCGGGGAACCGTTTTTTTCTTCAGAAATATGGGGGATGCCATAACCCCTGTTTTCAGTCTGGAGGATTCAGCAGTTTTTCCCGATCTCACTGGGAACAACCTTGCTCCGACCTTCGGAGATCTTGACGCTGATGGTGATCTGGATGTGGTGATAGGGGATTGGAATGGCAAGATATTTCATTACGAAAATGCAGGAACAGCGGAGGTTGCTGATTTTGTGTACCGGGGACAGTTTCTGGAAATAGATGTGGGTGGCCTTGCTCATCCGGCGTTGGGTGATCTGGACGGTGATAGCGATTTGGATCTGGTCGTAGGACAGAATGAGGGTGCCATTATTTACTGGAGTAATGAGGGAACCGCTGTTCAAACTGTTTTTGAGTTTCAATCTGAAGATATTTTTATCGGAACAGACTTGGGAACACAGTCAGCACCTTATTTGGTTGACCTTGATAATGACGGTGATCTTGATATACTTATTGGGAATGCTGCTGGTGAGCTATTTTTTGCCAAACAAGAGAATGGCATTTGGTCAGTAACCAAGATTACACATTTTCCATACTCCGGCCCACAGACCTCACCTGCTACTGCCCATCTCAATGGAGACGACGAACTTGAACTGGCGCTGGGGACATGGCACGGCGGACTTCAGCTCTACCAGATGGATATGAGTTCAGCGGCCATAGAATTCGCTCTGTTACCTACTGAGATCGGACAGCTTAACACTTATCCTAACCCCTTCAATGGTCGCCTTACTGTTTTTCTTACCATACCGAGCGCCGAAACTTTGAACATCTCAGTCTGGAATTTATTAGGTGAAAAAGTTGGAACTATCAATAACGGTCCTTTAACGGTAGGTCGGCACCGTTTCAGCTGGAAAGCTGAGGAACTTTCCTCCGGTATTTATTTTGTCAGAGCCGAATCTGATGGGGGTACAAAACCGTGGCACACAGTACGAAAAGTGATTTATCTTAAATAATTGTATGAAACTTTTTTAGCATAGAATCATTGAAGCGGTAAAACAATTCAATTGAAAGGAAGTGAAATGAAAAAGACGATATCTGTTTTATTTATGACTTTGGTTTTTGCGGTGAACCTGTCTGCCCAATCGGCCAAGTATTTCAGTGACACATTTGCTGATGTTGTGAAGAAGGTCAACCCAGCTGTTGTCACTATTACCAGTGAAAGAGTGGTGACGGACCAGTGGCGTCACCCTTTCGAAGAATTCTTTGATAATGATTATTTCGGGAACAATTCTCCTGAAAGAGAACGTCGGAGCCGGGCCCTCGGTTCAGGTGTTATCGTAGATGCAAAAAATGGGTACATCCTGACAAACAACCATGTTGTGGAAGATGCAGATGAGATTTCCATTTATCTTATTGATGAACGTGAGTTTAAAGCGGAAGTAGTAGGGGCTGATCCCAAAAGTGACATTGCTGTTCTCAAGATTAATACTGATAACCTAACGGCCGTTCGGCTCGGCGATTCTGACAAACTGGATGTAGGCGAGTGGGTTCTGGCCATCGGTAGTCCATTCTCCTCTAATCTTAGTCATACGGTAACAGCGGGAATCGTCAGTGCGAAAGGGAGAAGCAGCGTTATCGGCAGCGTGGATTATGAAGATTTTATTCAGACCGATGCAGCCATTAATCCTGGTAACAGCGGCGGTGCTCTTGTGAATCTGGATGGTGAGCTGGTGGGCATCAATACAGCCATTGCTACTGGTGGCTTCATGCGTAGCAGCGCCGGTGTCGGTTTTGCCATTCCCACCAACCTGGCGAAGACCATTATGAATGATTTGATTGCTGAAGGACGGGTTATCCGAGCATGGCTTGGTGTCTTCATTCAGGATGTGAATGACGGTATTGCTAAAGCATTGGATCTTCCCGATCGAAAGGGTGCCGTTGTTACTGAGGTGGTGGAGGGAAGTCCGGCGGACAAGGCCGGCTTTAAGATAGAGGATGTGGTAGTTACCTTTGGCGGCACAAAGATTCGCGACTCCTCTCATCTCAAGAACCTCGTCTCTTCAACTCGTCCTGAGACACGGCAAGATGTAAAAATTATCCGGAGAGGACGTAGCCGCACACTCAAGGTTGACCTTGCTGAACTTCCCCAGGAAGATGTGATCTTTGCGTCAAATCGCACGCCATCTTATTCTTTAGGAATGCGCGTTGAAGATTTGGACGCTTCCATGGCCCGCCGTTTCCGGCTGGAAGACACTGAGTCCGGTGTGATTGTAGTGGAGGTGTCTCCCTCCAGTGCCGCCGCCAAGGCAGGTGTTCAACCCGGTGATGTTATCAAGCGTGTTGGGGATACGGAAATTGACTCGGCAAGGGAGTTTAGGACTGCCATATCAAGAGTGAATGATGAAGATTCAGTTTTGCTGCTCATCAGGCGGAGGGGTGGTTCCATATTTCTGCCTGTTGAGTTGAACTAATCAATACAGACATTTATTGGCTTTAAGGGGCTTTTTTTCGAGCCCCTTATTGTATCTGTTTCTCCTCGCGGAAACAACTCCACACATTCCCTGAATCGTTTTGATTTGGTTACTCTTCACAGCTAACTTTACAAGCTGTGAAAGGACCAATTTCTCGACAGTGATGAGTAAAATATTTCTCATATTCAGTATTGTCTTTTTCGTCGTGTGGATACTGACATCATTTGGTTCAAACTTGCCTTTACTTGGTAAACTTGGCCGTCTGCCCGGTGATATTCATTTCAACGTGAGTAATTTCTCTTTTTATTTTCCTTTAGGGACGTCCATCCTGTTGAGTATTCTACTAACGGTTGTTTTGAGACTTATTTCAAGGATTTAAGTCATGCTAAAAAAAGTTGATCCCAAAGTCGATTTTGTAGCACTAGAACATGAAATCCTTGATTTTTGGAAAGAGAATGACATTTTTCGAAAAAGAGCATCTGCGAACAGCGGCAATGAGAAATGGTCGTTTATTGATGGTCCTATCACAGCAAACAACCCCATGGGTGTGCATCACGCTTGGGGCCGTACTTATAAAGATCTCTTTCTCCGTTACAAGGCGATGAAAGGTTTTGATCTGAGATACCAGAACGGCTTTGACTGTCAGGGCCTCTGGGTAGAGGTGGAAGTTGAAAAGGAAATGGGCTTTAAAAACAAGAAAGATATTGAAGAGTACGGAATCGATACTTTTGTGAATAAATGTAAAGAGAGAGTGCTACGATATTCGGCTGTTCAGACACAACAGTCCGCCCGTCTTGGATACTGGATGGATTGGAATGATCTTGGTCAGTTAGAAATGCTTGCCGATAACATTATCGAAAATCCATCAAAAGAGATCACTATTGATGGCCCGGAGGGTCCAGTAACTGACACGGTTGAAAACCTTGTTGGGCGGCTCGGTATGCCTGAGCTCGGCGGCAGTTACTACACTTTCTCCAATGAAAACAATTATATGATCTGGCGAGCAATTAAGATATGTCATGACAACGGCTGGCTTTACCGTGGTGCTGACAGTATGCCGTGGTGTCCCAGATGTGCTACAGGGATCAGTCAACACGAGATAGTGACAGACGGTTATGAAGAGATTACCCACCGAAGCGTTTACGTGAAATATCCTCTCAGGGGAAGAGAGGGTGAATATATTCTCATTTGGACCACCACGCCGTGGACCTTAACCAGTAATGTGGCCGTTGCTGTTGGACCGGAACTCGATTATGTGAAAGTCAAAATGGCTGAGAGCAATAACATTTTTTACCTTGCTAAAGGTACTACCAACGTTCTGGATGGAGACTATGCGATCCTTGAAGAGCTGAAGGGGAAAGATATGGTAGGATGGACCTATGATGGCCCCTTTGATGAACTTCCTGCACAACAGGCCCCGGGCGGTTGGACGGAACTCAAAGATATCATTGAGAAGATACCTCAAAGTTCAAAAGAAGCTCATCAGGTCATCCCGTGGGATGAAGTGACTGAAGATGAGGGTACTGGAATCGTTCATATTGCTCCCGGTGCCGGCGCTGAAGACTTCCGTCTCGGCAAAGAATTCAAGCTTCCTGTCATTGCACCCTTGGATGATGAAGGAAAAATTGTGGATGGGTTTGACTGGCTTACAGGTACAGTTGTTCATGAGGTGACACAGCCCATCTTTGATAATCTGAAGGAGAAGGGTCTCCTCTATAAGATTGAGAATTACAAACATCGTTATCCAACATGCTGGCGCTGTAAGACTGAGCTCGTTTTTCGATTGGTGGACGAATGGTTCTTAGGCATGGATGATTTGAGACCGCTACTTATGGATATCACAAAGCAGATAAATTGGATTCCCAGCTTCGGTATGGATCGCGAACTGGACTGGCTCAAAAATATGCAGGACTGGATGATCTCGAAGAAGCGGTATTGGGGACTCGCTCTCCCCATCTGGGAATGTGACAAGTGTGACCACTGGACTGTTATAGGGGATGATATTGAGTTAAAAGAACGGGCTGTTTCCGGTTACGATCAATTCGAAGGTCACACCCCTCACCGACCGTGGATCGATGCTGTTAAGATCGGTTGCGAAAAATGTAGTAGCGAAATGACACGTGTTCCCGATGTAGGAAATCCCTGGCTCGACGCAGGAATTGTCACTTTCAGCACACTCAGCTACCGGCATGATCCAGACTACTGGAAAGAATGGTATCCTGCTGACTGGATCAGCGAGAGCTTCCCCGGTCAGTTCAGAAATTGGTTTTATAGCATGCTTGTAATGGGTGCCATCGTCGACAAAAGCCCCTCTTTCAAAAGTAATTTCGGTTATGCCACGCTTTTGGCTGAAGATGGTCGAGAAATGCATAAAAGTTGGGGCAATTCCATAGAATTCAACGAAGCTGCCGACAAGATGGGCGTGGATGTTATGCGGTGGATGTATTCAATCCAAAACCCAGAGCAAACCCTGCTTTTCGGTTACGACACAGCCAAAGAAATTCGCCGCCGCCTCATTACTCTGTGAAATGTCTATTCCTTTTTTGTTCCCTATGCCCGCCTAGATGAGTTTGATCCCGCCACGGAGGTGAAACGGGAGGATTTGACCCAGCTTGATCTTTGGATTACATCAAAGATGGATCAGCTTACTCTGCTGGCGGTTGACGCTTTCGACACTTACCGTGCTGACAAATTAATGAAGCGCTTGGATCGTTTTCTGGAAGACCTCTCCAACTGGTATGTCAGGCGGAACCGCCGCCGCTATTGGAAGAGTGAGAATGATAGAGACAAGAATGCAGCCTATTTCACGCTCTATTCAGTGTTAAAGAAACTGATCCTGACTCTTGCACCTGTGGTACCGTTCATTACCGAAAAGATCTATCAGAACCTCATTCGGGAATTGGAGCCGGATGCCCCTGAAAGTATTCATCTTAATAGCTTTCCTTCAGCGAATCTTGAAGATGTGAATGAGAAGTTGATCCATGAAATGGATGGTGTGGTGAAAGTAGTTGAAATGGGCCGCTACGCCAGGAATCGGGCATCTTTGAAAATCCGCCAACCGTTGGAAAAATTACAGTTTGCCACTGATGACAAAAAAGTGGCTGATGCTGTCATGGTGAATCAGGATCAGATCATTGAGGAGTTGAATATCAAGACTGTGGAGCAGGTTGGATCATATTCTGATCTGGTGAAACGTGAATTGGCCCCGAACTTTGCTACGCTGGGTGAAAAATATGGTGACAGGGTGACTGACATCACAGATTTGCTGAAAAGCTTTTCTTATGATGATTTTGCAAAAGAGATCAGAAATTCTGGTACTATGATATGTTCTAAAAATGGGCAGGATTACGAGTTAACGAGAGAAGATGTGATGGTAAAAGACGAATCACTCGAAGGGAAATCAGCGGTGACTGATGGTGATCTCACTGTGGCGGTAGTTACAGATCTGACTGATGAACTGATCCAGGAAGGTTATGTGAGAGATATGGTCAGGCATGTTCAGAACATGCGTAAGGAAGCTGACTTCAATGTGGAGGATCGAATCACGGTTAACTGCAATGCTAAAAATAGTGTGAGTGAAGCTATTAAAAAGTTTGAAGGTTATTTCCGGAATGAAGTTCTTGCAGTAGAACTGACTTTCGGTTATGTAGAGGGTGAGTTAACAAAAGAGATATCCATTGGTGGTGAAAAGATTGTCTTCGGTATCTCTCGGGTAAAAGAATAAATATTCGGAGAAAAACAATGACAGCAAAGAAACTGACAAAGAAGCGATTAGCGGAATATGAGAAGATTGTACTCAAACTGCGTGAAAAAACCATTGAGGATATGGATGCTATCAAGGAAACGTCCATCAATGACAGTGGGAACCTTGATAGTACAGCTCGAGATTCCAATTACGCCTACCACATGGCGGACGTCGGCACTGACTCTCAGGAGCGGGAGAAATCATTCCTCTGGTACACGCGGGAAAACAAATTCATCCGCTATCTGGATGAGGCTCTGGATCGTATCAAGGATGGAACCTTTGGTCTGTGCAAGGTGTGTGGTGAACTGATCCCTCATGCCCGATTGAAGGAAGTTCCCCATACGACACAGTGCATCAATTGTAAAAACGAAAATCCATCATAATCGTTTGAACCCAGTCGTCTACTCCATCATTGCGGTGGCGGTGGATCAGATCACCAAAGCGATCACCCGCGCCACAATGGACCTTTACGATTCTGTCCCCATCCTGGGGGATTTTTTCCGCCTCACATACGTGGAGAATTCAGGTATAGCATTCGGAATAAATTTTCAGGGCGGTACAGTTGTTTTTACATTTCTGGCATCGGTGGCGACTGTGGGGGTGGCGTGGTATCTATGGAAATCTCAGAAGGCGGATTTCATTCACCGCCTGGCCTTGTCCCTGATATTGGGAGGTGCTGTGGGAAATCTCATGGATAGATTTCTTTTCGGCCGGGTAGTGGATTTCTTTCATTTCAGCATTGGACAGTATTCCTGGCCGGTTTTCAATGTGGCCGATTCGTGTGTAACAGTGGGAATGGTGCTATTCCTTTACAGCGGCTATGTCAGTGAAGATGGAAATAGCAAAACCGATGAAAGCACTTAGTATCATTGCTGAAGTGTCCGATATCCGTCTGGACAAATATCTTGCTGAGGAAATTGAACTTATCTCTCGTTCTAGGATAAAAGATTCCATTATCTCCAAGGATGTGTTGGTGAACGGAGAGGCTGTAAAACCGAGCTTTAAACTTGCAGGTGGAGAGACTATCCAGGTTGAAATCTCTGATCCTCAGCCCATGGAACTGGAATCTCAACCGATTCCGCTGGATATTATCCACGAAGATAACGACATTGTGGTTTTGAACAAGCAGGTTGGACTGGTGGTACACCCTGGAGCTGGGAACCGGACAGGGACACTTGTGAACGGACTGATCTATCACTTTGATCAGTTATCATCCGTTTCGGGCAGCCTAAGGCCCGGTATTGTTCACCGCCTTGATAAAGACACTTCCGGTGTCATGGTGGTGGCAAAGAATGACGCCGCCCATGGGAACATCGCTTTGCAGTTCTCTGAGCGAACAGTGGAAAAGACGTATCTTTCTCTTGTTTGGGGTATACCGGAAGAAACGGAAGGGAAGATTGATCTCCCAATCATCCGGCACCCTAAGGACCGTACTCTTTTCACCACCGGTGAAGTTGGTCGGCCGGCCCTGACGGAATTTCGTTTGCTGGAGTCGTTCGAGTATCTGTCACTCCTTGAACTAATTCCGCGGACAGGCAGGACCCATCAGCTCCGTGTTCATCTATCAGAAATGGGTCATCCCATATTTGGTGATGACAGTTATGGCGGAGGTGAAAAGCGGGCGAAAGGTTTTCTGCCTGAGGTGGCGAAAGAACTTTCCCGCCTGACCAAAATTCTGAACCGGCAGGCGCTTCACGCAATGAGTTTGGTCTTTGACCATCCATCAACAGGGGAAAGAGTGACTTTTGTTGCACCCATGGCAGATGACATTGCAGCGGTGATTCATGAATTGGAGCCAGAAGATGCCTGATAACAAAGTAAATGGCTTCCTGGAATATCTAAAGAAAGAACGAAGCTACTCTCGCCATACCATTAAAGCGTATGAGACTGACCTGATTCAGTTCAGTCGGTTCGTAAAGGAGTATGGTGGAACAGGTTCTTTTGATGTCTCATCAGTGGATAAAAAAACTGTACAGCATTTTGTAGGATCTCTGACAGAAAAGGGTTTGTCGCCTAAATCGACAGGTAGAAAGCTCGCCAGCATAAAGTCGTTTTTCAGGTATCTGCTTAAACACGCTCATGTTGAATCAAATCCAGCTTCAGCTGTCAAGGCGCCGAAGCAACATGCCACGCTACCGAAGTTTTTGCAGAAAGAGGTGCTGGAGCAGGTCCTTTCACATTCTGATAAAGATGACTGGCAGTTGAAGAGGGACAAAACAATCCTTGAACTGCTCTACAGTACCGGTATCCGTCTCAGTGAACTGGTGGCTATTGATATGGGTGATGTCCAAATTGATCAGAAAACAGTGAAAGTTTTTGGGAAAGGGGGAAAAGAGCGGATTGTTCCGTTTGGTGGCAAAGCTGCCGAAGCTCTGGGCTTTTATTTTAAAGAGAGAAATATTCACGTGCAGAAAGATCTGGATGATAATCCTTTATTTATCTCAAAACAGGGGCTCAGGATTTCCCCAAGGACCGTACAATCGAGATTGAAAAAGCTGTTTGATTCAGTGGCGGCCGGGAGTGGTTTTACGCCTCACCTAATGCGGCACACATTTGCCACCCATCTGCTGGACCATGGAGCTGACATTCGGGCTGTAAAAGAATTGCTCGGCCACGCCAGCCTTTCTTCTACGCAGATTTACACTCATCTCGAGACAGAGAAGATGAAGAAAATCTTTGAGCAGGCGCACCCCCATGCATAACGGTTAAGGAACTGAATATGGATCTCGCATATCTTGGACTGAAATCTGTAGGGGAGATAAAACGGAATCTCCCCTTGAGTGAGTTGGTTGAAATGGCCGTTCAGCGGGGCGAGGGACAGCTTGGGATGAAGGGTGCTCTCATGGTGGACACAGGGAAATACACTGGCCGGTCACCCAACGACCGTTTCGTAGTGGATGAACCAAGCACCAGGGACCACATCTGGTGGGGCGATGTAAACAGACCCGTTTCGGTTGAGGTGTTTGATCATCTTTACGAACAAGTGACCAATTATTACAATTCCAATGACGATGGCCTCGGAGTTCTCGTTTTTGACGGTTTTTCCGGGGCTGAGGAGAATACTTCCATGCCTGTTCGGTTCTTGGCCAAGAAAGCGTGGCAAGCAATCTTCGTCAACAATATGTTCATTCGGCCAACCGATGGTCAGCTGACAGATTTTTTACCTCGGTTTACCATCATCAACGCCTCAACCGTCGTGGACGAAGAGTGGAAGGCTCACGGCCTCAATTCGGAGACATTCATTCTGTTCCATCTCGGACGAGGCATTGCCATTATCGGTGGTACGGAGTACGGTGGAGAGATGAAAAAAGGGATCTTTTCCATCATGAACTTCCGGCTACCGTTGAAAGGAATTCTTACCATGCACTGTGCCGCCAATGTTGATATGGACGGCAGGAATTCAGCTCTCTTTTTCGGTCTTTCCGGTACAGGAAAGACGACGCTTTCTACCGATCCCAACCGTCTTCTCATCGGTGATGACGAGCACGGCTGGTCAGATGACGGCATCTTCAACCTGGAGGGGGGCTGTTATGCCAAGGCCATCAACCTAAGCAAGGAGGCGGAGCCGGGCATCTGGAACGCCATTGGCCATGGTGCCCTTCTTGAGAATGTTGTCTATGACGAGGCGTCCCTGAAGGTCGATTTTTCTGATGGGAGTAAAACGGAAAACACCCGTATCTGCTATCCCCTTGACCATATTGAAGCTTCTGTTTATGCTACCGGAAAACCGAGCAGAGCAGGCCATCCAGAGAACATTATTTTTCTCTCCTGCGATGCCTACGGTGTGCTACCACCGGTGGCCCGTCTTAATCCTGAACAGGCAATGTATCATTTCATCAGCGGCTACACCGCCAAAGTGGCCGGTACGGAAAGAGGTGTTACCGAACCTCAGGCCACATTCTCTCCCTGCTTTGGCGGACCGTTTTTGATGTTGCATCCTTTGAAATATGCAAAACTCCTGAAAGAAAAGATGGAAGAGTATAAAACGAACGTCTTTCTGGTTAATACAGGGTGGAGTGGTGGCACCGCATCATCGGGCGCTTCCAGAATGCCGCTTGGGGAGACGAGGAAAATGATCACAGCCATTCTTTCTGGATCCATTCAGAACAGTTCTTTCGAGAACGAGCCTGTCTTTGGACTTGAGATTCCAACTGAGATTTTGGGTGTTAATTCAAAAATTCTCATGCCGAGAAATGCCTGGACTGATTGTGGGGAGTACGACCATGTGGCGTCTGAACTGGTGGCCAAGTTCAAAGAGAATTTCGATAAATACAGGAATGATGAAGCATCTTTCGGTGTTGGGGGACCGGTCCTGTAATGCTTTCGGGTTTATTTATAAAGCACTTTTAGATGGAGAAGATATGGAAATTCTACTGATTGCAACCCCTTCGAATGATCAAACAAAGTCCATTGATGATGCGGTGGATAAACTTGTCACTCGTGTGGTGAAGTTTAAAGAGACCAGATTCTAAAAAATTTGAACTGACAATCTTTTCTAACAGTACCTCATAATTATTCATGAAAGTAATCATACCAGTTGCAGGACATGGTACGCGCCTCCGCCCTCACACTGACAAAAGGCAAAAATGTCTTCTCCCAGTAGCGGGGAAGCCTGTGATTGATCACATCCTTGAACCGCTCATTGAACAGGGATTTGATGAGATTGTTCTTGTTACAGGATACCTTGAGGAGCAGCTAAAGGCCCACGTCTCCAAATATGATGCTCAATTTACCTTCGCGTTTCAGCAGGAGCCGCTTGGTCTGGGGCATGCCGTCTTTCAAGGTTTGGAGGAGAGTGACGCACCGGCCCTGATTCAGCTGGGAGATGTCATCTACGATCTTGACTTTCAGCAGTTTTGCAGACCGGATAATCACAGAATCGCGGTGAATGAGGTACCGGATCCTGAACGTTTCGGAATCGTAGAAGTGGAAGGCGATCGGATAGTGAATGTTCTTGAGAAACCGGATAATCCTCCTTCCAATCTGGCCATTATCGGTCTCTACTTTCTATCGAGTCAGCGCCCTTTGTGGAACGTTGTGAAACATCTCATGGATAACGAGATCACCACAAGAGGAGAGATCCAGCTTGCCGATGCTTTACAGTTGATGGTAGAGAACAGCGAAACGGTCACGGCGGAACATATTCCCAAATGGCACGACTGCGGTGTCCCCGAGACATTTCTAGAAGCGAATAGGGCGCTTCTTAAACCTTCCGGAAAAACTATCGATGGGAGCACCCTTGTTGAACCTGTTTATATTGGTGAAAACTGTGAAATTGTCAATTCCACAGTTGGGCCCAATGTAACAGTCATGGACGGCGCAAAAATCAGCGACTCCCACATTTCGGAGAGTATTGTTTTGTGGAACGCCAATATAAAGGGCCAAACTGTGGAGAATCAGCTGGTTGAAGAGGGTTAGGTGGCATGGACTTTTGTGTTGTTTTTCCTCGAGAAAGTGGAGTAAGTTTGTTTCTCCTTTCCGAGGTAGTCGATTTAAAATGAGGGAGAAAAATAAGTGAAAAGCAGGATTTTTACATCCGAGTCTGTGACAGAAGGTCATCCCGATAAGGTCTGCGACCAGATTTCCGATGCAATTCTTGATGAGATTATTGGGCAGGACCCCGATGCCCGTGTAGCGTGTGAAACGCTTACCACAACCGGACTTGTTCTTGTATCCGGTGAAGTGACCACTGACTGCTATGCTGATGTTCAGAAGGTAGTGAGGAGAACATTGGGAGATATTGGTTACACTGACCCGGAGTATGGCCTTGATTATGAAGATTGCTCAGTGCTGACATCCATTCATGAGCAAAGCCCAGATATTGCTCAAGGTGTCGATTCATCTAAAGACAAAGAGCAAGGAGCCGGCGACCAGGGTTTGATGTTCGGTTATGCCTGTGATGAGACGGATGTTCTTATGCCGTTGCCTATTACATTGGCTCACCGTCTGGCGAAAAGACTGGCTGATGTCAGAAAAGATGGTACACTTCCGTGGTCCCGTCCGGACGGAAAAACACAGGTTTCCATAAGTTATAAAGATGACAAGCCAGTAGGATTGGAAAAAGTCGTAGTTGCTATTCAGCATGATCCCGATGTGGATAATGACGAGATACATTCATCCATTAAGAGCGAGGTTATTGAACCTGTTTGCAAGGATTGGCTTAGCGATGGGACGCAATATTTCATCAATAGCACTGGTGCTTTCGTAAAGGGCGGCCCTGAAGCAGATACGGGACTCACTGGCCGGAAGATTATAGTGGACACTTACGGCGGTTACGGCCGCCACGGCGGCGGTGCTTTTTCCGGAAAAGATCCCTCGAAAGTGGACCGATCTGCATCCTATATGGCACGCTATATTGCTAAGAATGTGGTTGCTGCCGGTTTGGCTTCGCGATGTGAAGTGCAGCTGGCTTATTCCATTGGTGAGGCGGAGCCTGTATCCATTAATGTGGATACCTTTGGGACCGGTGCTCTGGAGGATCAAAAGCTTGAGGCAATTGTGAGCGATCATTTTCCTGTTAAACCGAAAGAAATCATTGATGTCTTGGATCTAAAGAAACCGATTTATCAACAGACGGCGGCTTACGGCCACTTTGGTAGAGAAGAGGACGGTTTTACATGGGAAAAACTGGATAAAGCTGAACAGTTGAAGCAGTATTTAAACGGGAGAGGATAAAAAAATGTCAGACCATGATGTGAAGGACTTGGGCCTCGCACCTGCCGGGAATAAAAGGATTTTGTGGGCGGACCGACATATGCCTGTTCTCGCTTCAATCCGAGAGCGTTTTGAGAAGGAGAAACCGTTGGAAGGAACAAGGCTTTCAGCTTGTTTGCATGTAACGGCTGAGACGGCGAACCTCATGAGAACGCTCAATGCAGGTGGTGCCGATACGCTACTTTGTGCGTCCAATCCACTTTCTACGCAGGATGATGTGGCAGCTTCACTGGTGCAAGATTTTGATGTGAAAACTTTCTCCGTAAACGGTGAGGATAATGACACGTACTATGCCCATATCAAAGCGGCTATTGAGCACAGGCCGCAGATCACCTTTGATGATGGTGCTGATCTTGTCAGTATGCTCCATTCTGACTATTCTGATCAGATCCCTGAAGTAAAATGTAGCATGGAGGAAACCACAACGGGTGTTATTAGACTGGAAGCCATGAAGAACGCAGGTGCGCTGAAGATTCCCGTTGTGGCTGTGAACGACGCTGACTCAAAACACCTTTTCGATAATCGCTACGGTACTGGACAGTCCACTGTGGACGGTATCATCCGTGCCACGGATATTTTGCTGGCGGGGAAGACTTTTGTAGTGGGTGGTTACGGAATGTGCGGACGGGGTCTCGCGAGCCGTGCCAGAGGCATGGGTGCCCATGTGGTCGTGACTGAAGTAGATCCCCTTCGAGCTCTGGAAGCGGCCATGGACGGTTTTGATGTCATGTCCATGACAGAAGCTGCTGACATAGGTGATATATTTTGTACTGTCACAGGGAATACAACAGTTCTTGAGAAACGGCACTTTGAAAAAATGAAAGACGGTGCTGTTATCGCCAACTCGGGCCATTTCAACGTCGAGATCGATATCGACTCCCTCAAAGAAATCTCAGGAGAGGTGAATGAAGGTGTCCGCGATTATGTTGATGAGTACATTTTGAAGAATGGTAACAGAGTTTATCTTCTTGGAAAGGGAAGACTTATCAACCTCGTAGCGGCGGAAGGTCACCCTGCTTCGGTCATGGATATGAGTTTTTCAGTGCAAGCTCTCATGGCTGAATACACAGTGAAAAATGATTTTGAAGTTTCAGTTCACAAGGTCCCTAAGGAAATAGATGAACTGGTGGCCGCGTTGAAGCTTGAATCAATGGGCATTGAGATCGATACTCTCAGCGACAAACAGAAGACATATCTGGAATCCTGGGAGGAGGGAACCTAAGCTCTCCTCTAATTTTCCCATGAAACGATCCTTACCGATCGTCCCCTTTTTCCTGTTAGCGCTTCATTTAAGCTGCGATTTCCAGAACCCCTCCGATTTCGAAGTGCCCAAATGGAACATTAATCTCACCATTCCACTGCTGGATGCTAAGTATGCCTTTGCGGAAATTGTTGATGGCGAGACAATTCAAATTGATTCAACAGATAGTAGCACGATACAAGTTGAATTTGGTGGGGAGCTTACAGAAGAAACAATAGGGAGAGAATATTTAACGGTGCCAGGAGCCTCACCAGATGCCGTTAATCAAGAAATTTCAGTGCCTACTATATCCGATATTATAACACTTCCTATAGAACTGGATACTTCAATCTCTCTTCCATTAGAATTTTCTAATTTTAGTGAGGGTCAAACCATAACGGGTAGTGTTTGGGATTCTGCTATTACGCCTTTGGAAGCAGAAATCAATGATAAATTTCCAATAAAGCTTGCGGATGTTCCTCTAAATAGTGCTTTTGCAAGTGCTGAGATAACATTCCTTTCTCCTAAAAAAATTGTAATCACAGGCGATGTTGATGATCAAAACAATAAATTCAGTTCCCAAATTTCTATAAGCGATTTTCCTGAAAACACTGGCATAGATTCAGCGAAAGTAAGGATTTATACGGAAGCAACAGGATCAACTAAAGAGACAACCTTGGCTACTCATGAACATTATAAGGGCTCTGATCCGTCGAATTCTTGGACAAGTGCAGAACAGATAACATTCTTGAAGGATTCATTGTTAGTTGATGGGACACTAAAATTCAGTCTTTTATTATTTTGGAAAAAGCCTGACGCTATAGATGAAATTATCATCGGTGAAAACGATCCCACTATCGCGTTGGATTTTGGGATCTCGATTACTAATCCTGATAGTCTTGTTGTTGAAATGAAACCTGGAGAGTCAATGATTGATCCTTCAGTGTTTGAATCCCCCAGTTTTTCCGCCAATTCGAGTGGGGAGCAAGAGTGTGGGGCTAATGCCGTTTATAGTGGGAAAATGGTAGGTTTAGAACAAAAAGCATATGGAGCTAGTAATAAGTTCACATTCGGCCCTGATGGCAAGGAAATTAATAGTACTTTGCCTTTCCCTGTTGATTTTAAAATGGCATTTAAGAATTTTCATCCGCCGGCTGGTGAGGATTCAGTGAAATATGAAGCTATTCTTAAGAAAGGCGTCACCTACGAAAAGCAAACAATAGAAATTAACGAATATGAATTTAAGGACAAATTGGGTAGGTATAATGAAACACAAGATGATCCTACAGCTGTTGAAGAGTTCGATGTGGATTTGCAAGTTAAAACACCGGGTGCAGATTATTCTGATCCACAATATCCAAGTTATCCAGAAATAGGTTTTTCAATAAGTGGGCCGCAGAATCCACCTTGGAGTTTTGGTTTTGGTTTAGAGGTTGGTACTATGGAATTTGAATCATTAACAGCAAAAGTTGAGTGCCCTTTTCCAGCGGTTGAGAATACTATCAGTGGGATGCCAACAGGTTTTACAGGAATGACTTTTGGAGGGATCAGTTTAGAGATTATAATGATTAATCAAATTCGTGCTCCAGTAGATATGGATTTGAAGATTAAAGGTTTTTCACCTTCAGGTGAGAGCGTTGAAATTCCCGTGATTGCAAGAATTGAATCACCTCTTATCCAGGGTGACTCTATAAAAACTATTATTAGGCTAGATAAAATGGGAACCACTCTAATACACTATAAGCCTTTCATTACAGAAAACCCCGATACTTGCCGATATAATCTAGATGAAGAACTTATTTGCGATGGGTGGGAGGACGTTCCAATGCCGGAGAATTCCAAAACAATTATTCAATTACTGGCTATTGGTCCTGAAACAATCATGGTGGATGCAGCAGCAGCGATTGATGGAAAGTCAACTCTCGATATAGGAGCCAAAATCAGGGGGAGTTTCCAACTTATCGCACCTTTTGAAATTAGCGTTGATTCTTTACTCACATTTATTCCAAACCAATCCTCGATAATAGATGAGTGGCAACACGACACCCGCCAGAAGCTCAGGAATTTTGTCAATGAAGCACTTATAACTTCCTCGGTGAAAAACAGTTTTCCAATAGGAGGAGACATTTCTGTTTTAATGTCTAATAGAGATATTTTCCCAGCGGGTAGTTCGGATTCTACTTTGGCGACTTGGAGGGACAGTCTGGTAAAAGACACAAAGAATGGAGTAAAAGATGCCACATTTTCTCCTACGAAATGGAAAGCAGAACATACTCTTGAAGTAGTTACTAATAAATGTGATGATTTGATGAAAAATGATGGGTCTTATTATGTGTCGTATGTTATTTATGATAAGAATGGGTGCAGTGATTCGACTGCATACTTGGTCCAACAGGTTCCTGGCGCCACTGATACCGTTATTTCCTACATTGATACACTATTAAAAATTATTCTTCCCAGTCCAAAAGATTATTATCCTGAGAGCAATGCGCCTCCATATGCCGTAAAACTTGCAGGGGAACAGATATCAACTTCTGGACTTGACAGTTCAAAAATGCATCTTTTGACTGATATAGGTAAACACTATATCAGACCTAGCATAACATTTAGACAAACGAGTGAAACTGTTGGAGAAGTTGACCACAGCTTAGGGCAAGACCCATCGACAGTTTCTTTCTCTTTAGAAGACACACTTTCTATTCAATCTTATATTGTTTTTCAGTTACAAACGGAAGGTTTGAGTGAAAAAGCTCAGGATGAGATAGTTATTACCTATCCTAATGGAGGAGAAACGTTTGTTAAGGATTCGACTGAAAAAATCGAATGGAAATCTCTTGGAACACAACTGACAAATAAAGATTTACCTAAATCAGTAGAATTATTTATTTCTAATGAAACTGAACCAGAGCAATGCCCTAGCAATGATGAAATATGGACTTCCATCAGCGGCGGGAAAATTAATAACGCTCATACAGGAGGCGAAGCGACAGGCACACCAAAAGATTTCTGGGACTGGACTGTGGATTTGACATTTCCAGATGGTGCTGCGGCTGATAGTGTTTGGTTAAGAATCTGTGGCAGCAATAGTGAGGATAGTGAGGGCACCACTGACTGTACAAAGGATGTTTGTGATATGAGCCGTTCTTGGTTTACTGTAAAAAAAGGAGCAGTAGCAAATTCCCTGAGCGATCTGAATAGAGGGAGGCCAAATAACAAAAGAGCTTCCAAAGGAAGAAAATATTGAGAATTACTCGAATCACTTTTCTTTTGTTATTGATTCAAGCTTTTGGTATGGGGCAGATCAAGCGTGATCCCGTTATGGTGAGTCTTGGTGGTGCTTACACAACACTGGCTGACGGAGTTCATGCTGTTGGAGTAAACCCGGCAAATCTTGCCTTTCAGCATGATAAACCATTTATGTGGCAATTGGCAACTGTGAATTTTGGAATCGGTAACAATTTCTTTTCTATGGAAAACTTGGCGGCATTCAGCGGCAAGGATCTGGAAGCACAAGGGAAAAAAGGGAAAAATCAGCTTTATGATCAGTTGAGGGACGGATTTCGAATTTTTGGAGATGCCCACGTTGCTCCTTTGTTGAGCTACGCTTCGGGGAATATGGCAATTACCAACGATTTGGTTGGTGTTTTTGATTTGGTTCTTCCTGAAGGATTAGTTCAACTGCTTTTGGAAGGTAACCAAGTTGGTGCCCCCATTGATCTTGAATACAATCGGGAAAGTATGCTTGTGTCAGAACATGCGTTTTCATTTGCTGTTCCAATGAAAAATTTTTCATGGGGAGTGTCTCTAAAGTACCTTAACGGTCTTGTTTACACGGGAATCGATCCAGATTCCAGCTTTACAGAATTTACAACAACACCGACCGACTTTAATCTTCATGCACGCTATTTCCTTCGTCAAGGAATTGGTGGAAGTGGCGTGGCAATGGATCTGGGTTTTATCAGCAAAGAGTTCAACGGCATGCGAGTAGGTTTTTCATTTATCAATGCATTTGGAACAATAGAATGGAATGGGCCGTCGGCATTTCAAGTTCCTGAATTATTAATCAACAGTTTACCGGGAATTGTCCAAGAGGG
Organism: Fidelibacterota bacterium; assembly: GCA_004124465.1. GTDB lineage: Bacteria > Fidelibacterota > Marinisomatia > Marinisomatales > S15-B10 > UBA2125. Next base: position 744 of record SCKS01000017.1, on the reverse strand, counting down.
AGACGAATGGGGTGCTAGTGTAGTATCTAAAGGTGATGGTCTGATTTACGAGATAGAGGCAGACTCCATTACAATAAATAAACTAAGTAATGGCCAGTGGAGTGACCTTTTCAAAGAAAAAAAATATATTATTAAAGATACGCTTGAAAACGGACAGCAACGAAAGTTCAAAATGCGTTATCCCGGACTTTTTAGAATAGGAGTATCAAAGCGTTTGGATCAGGATTTAATTATTGCAAGCGATCTCGTAGCCGGTTCTGAGGATAGATTTGGAGTTCATCAGGGGTGGAAGCTGTCAACGGGGCTTCAGTTCAATCGATTCAAAGCTTTCCCTCTAAGGTTAGGATACATGTATGGAGGAAGGTTTGTTAAAGAACTTGGATTTGGCGGTGGTTTCCACGCAGGACCTATTATTTATGATTTTGCTCTTTCTTTCCGGAACGGTACTTGGATTCACAGTATGAAAGGGCTTTCTTTTTCCTTCGGTGTGGCCATCACCAGTTTTAAGAGTCGCAAGGATAAGGCACCTCCCAGCCAGTAGCTATTTTCTGGCCCGAATCAGTAGTATAATTCCCCCCAGACAAAAGACAATGTTGCCGATCCACGCCGAAAGGACAGGCTCAAGTATCCCCTTGTAGCCAAGCGTCTGCCCGAACCGAATAAAGGCGTAGTAGCCGAAGATCACAAATACGCTCATCCCGGCACCAAAGGCGAGACCTGTGCGTGGTTTAAATGCCACGAGTG
>SCKS01000080.1 GCA_004124465.1 Fidelibacterota bacterium | reverse complement strand
AATGATACCACTGTTTCCAAATTCAGTTACTGGCTGACCCGTGGCTGCATCAAGAAGGACCATATAGTATCCCGGGGTGACGACAATGATTCGTCCCTCGCCGTCAACTTCCGCATATGCCAGACCCCGGCCGGAGAATCGCCGGGGAGATTTCTCCCAGCGGGGGTTGTTTTTCATACGCCACATCCAGAGGGTCTCGCCTGTACCGGCATCGATGGCCACGGCGGCGCGCCGCTCGCCGGCCACGGTGTAAAGAACACCTCCTACTTCCAGGGGCGTCGCCCGAAAGTAGAACTCGGGTATGGGGCCGTAATTAGCAGAATACCATCTCCAGGCAATTTCCAGATCTTTGACGTTATCCTTATTAATCTGATCAAGAGCCGAGTAACGGGTACTGCCTGCATCTCCACCCCAGTAAGGCCAGTCGCCGTTGGAGGCACCATGCTGAGCTGAGACTGGAGTAACAATCGATAGAATGAAACTGAAGAAACAAAACATCAATTTTATTTTATCGTCTTTTTTTTGTGTCATATCGAATTATCCTTCATTATCGGCTTTGTTAGTTGGTTTTGTCCATTTGAAGGGACCTTCTATCCGGATCTGTTTCAGATCAGCAGGTTCACTACTCATCGTTTTTTCACCTGGCGGGAATGAATTTATTTTTAGTAGAAATGCAATGATTGCCGCATATTGATCACGTTTTAAACTGCCTGGATTCTCTGTCGGCATGGTCCTGCGCAAAACCTCGAATAAATCATAAATCCTCGCACCCGACCAACTATCCATATACGCCGGACCGGCGAACTGCTTAGGGTGGTGGCACTTTAAGCAAGACTTTTTGTAGCCTTTTAAACCGCGTTTTGCTTGCTCAATCGAATAGACCCCATCTTTTATAGATCTCATTTTCCTCCCACTATCTTGAATTGCCATCAATAAAGTATTGGCAGGTGCTATGGCCAATACACTCAGGAAGAGCCATTTTATTTGGTTTGATAACCTCACGGTCAAACAGCGTGGCTAAGAGGGTCTATTTAAGGTGTTTGGAGACAGGTTTACGCCATCACATCCTTGAAGTCCTTGGCAAATTTCCGCATTTCGTTTGGTTTCGCCATGCTGAGACGGCACCAATCTTCGAACGGCGGAAAAGGACGTCCTACCCTGATCCCCTTTTCTTCCATTATAGCCTGAAATTCCTTAATGGGCTTTCCGGTGTGAAAGAAGATGAAGTTGCCTTCGGAATAGGCATACTTTCGTCCGGTCTGTTCAAGGACTTCGTAAACGGTTTGCTTTGCCTCAAGATTTTTCTCGCGGCTCAGTTCCTGAAATGAATCGTCTTCAAGGCTGGCCATGGCTGCTCGGAGTCCTAGGATATTCACTGTTCCAGTGATTAAAGGCTCCAGCTTACTGACTATTTCAGGGTTAGCAACGCCATAACCTACACGGATTCCGGCAAGTGCGTGGATTTTGGAGAAGGTTCTAGTGACAATGACATTCAAGCCTTCTTTTACAAGGTAAACCATGGAACGGTAATCTTTATCCATCACATAGTCATTATAAGCTTCATCCACAAAAACCAGAGATTGGGGTTCCATTTTTCTGCAAAACGGTTCCAATACGGGAGCGCCTGTGGCCACACCTGTAGGATTGTTGGGATTACAGATGTTGATCACTTTTGTATTTTGGTTAACAGCTTTTTCTAAACCGATAAAATCGGGTGACATGTCATCCAAGACACGAATTCGGTGAACTTTTGCACCAAGATTTTCCGCGTAGCGGTTCAATTGTTCATAGCCTGGATAATTTGCCACAACTTCTCCACCATCACTCAGGTAATGCAACGCAGTCACATTGAGGATTTCCCTTGATCCAGAACCAATAATAATTTGTTCCGGAGAGACACCCTCTTTCTTTGCAAGCATTTCTTTTAGTTCAATTGAGGCTTCGAAATGAGCGTAAAGGCTTCCTTCTTCAAATGCCCGGGTCATAGTCATTCTGGCTGTTCTTGATGGCCCGTAAGGATTTTCATTGTACATCATTCTGATGGGGGCGCGATTTTTCCTTGCGGTTGGAGTAGAGGATGCCATTACGCCGGGTCCCACTAATGCGGTGCCTCCCAGCATTAGCCCACTTCGTCTTAGCCAGTCTCGACGTGTCAGAACTTTAGTCATTTTCTTCCTCCCATAATATATAAGTGTTGATTACCAGAGATTAATCATTTGGGGGCACTTTGTCAACCTGGAAACAGAATCTTACGACCAAGGCTATTCAACGGATTGAACTTGCGAGTTATAAAGGATACATTTGGTACCTTCAAATGGAGTCTGTCAAAGTAATAGTATTTTCAGTGAAAAAAATATTTTCTTCGGTAATTATCTTAATCTCTGTTTCATGGGGACTCCAATCTGAAACTGAAGATACTGAAGCTGACACGCTTCGTTTTGAGCTCCGGCCTGTAACAGTAACAGCCTCACGCCTGGATGGTGCTGACCTGAATGTTCCCGTAGCCGTTAGCGTTTTGAGCCGTTACAGAATTCAGGGTGGCCAGCAGCAGCTGGTGCTTAATGAAGCATTAGCTGCAATACCGGGACTCTACACTATGAACTCGGAAAATTTTGCTCAGGATTTGCGAGTTTCCATCCGTGGCTTTGGGGCAAGAGCGGCATTTGGAATTCGGGGTATCAAGATTTTAGTAGACGGCATTCCGGAATCGACGCCGGACGGTCAGGCGCAAGTTGATAATATTGATCTCGGTTTCATAAACAGGGCTGAAGTAATCCGCGGTCCGGTTTCTGCCCTTTACGGAAATGCTTCAGGCGGCGTCATCAGTTTTTCATCATCGGAACCACCTATTTCATCCTATATGGAGGGAAGGCTCTCCACTGGCGACTTTGGCTTTCAGCAGATTCAGCTGAAGGCAGGGCAGCAGCGAGGTCCAATCAGCTACGTCATGAATTTTTCCCGCAATCAGGCGGACGGTTTCCGGGAACACAGTGCCATGAAAAACTCGGTCGTTAATGGAAAATTGCGCTGGGAGATAGATCCAAATTTGAACTTTACTTTTCTGACCAACTATGCGGAGAGTCCCCTGGCCAACGACCCTGGTGCTCTGACAAAAGATCAAGTTGCAGAGAACCGGTCGTCAGCTCGCGATAGAAATGTTCAATACAATTCAGGTGAGTCGGTCTCCCAGTTTCGAATTGCTTTAGTGGCAGAGAAAAAGTTCGCGCCGCACCAGACACTTCAAGCAAGGGTCTATTTTACGACCCGCGACTTTGAGAACAGGCTCCCCTTTGAAAATGGTGGGCAGGTTCAGTTCAACCGATTGTTTTCAGGAAGCAGTATCATCTATTTCAGCTCTGGTCTCATCTTGGGTATTCCATACAGATTATCGGCCGGGATGGATCTGGAAGATCAGCAGGATGATCGGCAACGTTTCGATAATCTGGAAGGTGTGCGGGGAGATAAAGTTCTGGATCAGCTTGAGAAGTTCCGGAGTATCGGTGCATTTATTGAAGAAGAGCTGTCAATTAATAAAGTGACTAAAGTGACAGTGGGGGGACGATTCGACGGAATTGATATCGATGCCCAGGATGCATATCTGGAAGATGGTGATGCTTCCAGCAGCAGGACGTTCACAGTAATGAGTCCACTTTTAGGTGTGGTTCACACTTTGTCAACTGGTATCAATGTTTACAGCAACATCGCTACCAGTTTTGAAACACCTACCCTGAATGAATTGTCAAACAATCCGGAGGGAGGCGGTGGATTTAATGCCGATCTGAGGCCTCAGCTTGCCACCAATTATGAAATAGGTATAAAGGGACTATTCAAAAAGCGTCTGAAGTACGAAATGGCTCTGTTCAAAATTGATCTTAACGATGAACTTGTACAGTATGAACTGAATGATTTTCCTGGCCGAACATTTTACCGAAATGCGGGTAGTTCGAAAAGGGCGGGAATAGAAATTGGACTGACGAGTTTCATAGGTAAGGGGCTAACTGGTTCTACTGTTTATACGTTTTCTGATTTTACTTATCTTGATTTCAAAACTGTGGATGCAGTGCACGATGGCAAGATGCTTCCCGGTATTCCAAAGCAGTTTGGTTATGGGGAACTGTCTTATGTCCACTCTTCAGGTTTCTATTTCAAACTTCAAGCCCGATTCAGTGGCGAGTTATATGCAGATGATGCTAATAAGGTTAAGGAACAACCGTACTCAGTTATGAATATCAGGGTTGGTTATCAGAAAAGATTTTCGGAATGGCTGTTTGAACCGTTCGCCGGTATAAATAATCTGTTTGATAAAAAGTATAATTCAAACGTCCGTTTGAACGCTTGGGGAGGCAGATACTTTGAACCGGCGTCTGGATTCCATATTTATGGAGGAGTCAGAGTAAGGATCGGGAGTTGACTAAAAGTCAACTCTCAACTCCTAAACTATTTCGCCACTTTCCTGAACTTTAGGAGGTAGCGGTCCATTGTGTGCCGTCCTTCATCGAAACCTCTAATAGAATGATCGTCATCAGGATTCCGAAGCATATCAGAGCTTTCTACAAGCTCGAAACCGTTGGAAGTACATTCGTCGATAACGACCTGTTCGTTTAAGCGATGGGTTTCATCATCCCATCCTGGACGATCTGTGGCAACATCCACGATACCAAGAATTCCGTTCGGCTTCAAAGCTGCGTGCAATTCCGCAAGAAGTTGATCGCGGGGCGTTTTTGCATCGTGGTAATTTCGGATGGAAACCATTACATCGATACTACCAACCGGGAGATCCGACGGCTTTGAAAATATCTGTACATTTGAAAGGTTAGCTTCTTTAATACGTTCTTCAATTTTGTCAAGAGTATCATATCGCCCTGCGCCGTAGAATCCCATCATGCAATATACCTTACCGTCGTCGCCCATAAGTCGGGAAAGGAGATGTGTATTGTATCCTCCGCCGGGCCAAAGATCGGCCACTGTTATACCGGGTTCAATTCCCAAGAACGTGTAGACATCGATGGCTTTTCGGTGAGCATCTTGTTCTTTCTCTTCAGAAGAGCGTGCGGGATCATCGAGAACGGATCTATCAAGAGAAGCAGGTTTACTACAGGATGAGAGCACAATCATTCCCAGTAAAGACACCAGAACAGTAAAGTTTTTCATATTCTTTTTTCCTTATGAAAATTCATTAAGATAATGTTGAAAGTAAAGTGTATCTAGAAACTGAAAATTGGTCTACTTGTGCCGGTATACGATCCTTCCCCTGGTGAGATCATAGGGTGATATTTCAAGAGTGACGATATCACCAGGAAGAATCTTGATGAAGTATTTGCGCATTTTTCCGGAGACGTAGGCAAGAACTTCATGCTGTTTATCCCCAATTTCTATCTCCACGCGGAACATGGAATTGGGTAACGCCTCTTTTATAGTACCATCAATGGTAAGCGGTTTTTCTTTAGCCAATCAGGACCTCTCTTTATTGTTTGGGGTCGACTCGTCTCCACTATGCTACTCTGTGCAAGTGAGACTTCCCGATTTCACTGGATCGACCAAAAGCGGGACCGACGAGACTCGAACTCGCGCCCTCCGGCTTGACAGGCCGGCGTTCTAACCAACTGAACTACGATCCCAAAAAATCAATTTTCAGGCGCTGATGGTGATTTTCTATCATTGTCCCTGAAAACAAGGGCAAGGGGTATAATCACCAGATAACCGACGAAAAGCATGATCGGTGCCAAGGTCAAGGACTGAAAGCTGTTTACATCTCCGGTCGCCATCACGATATAACCGGCTATAATCGTTGCCAGACCAATGCCAAAGAACAGATAATTCTTTTTTCCTAAAGCCCACCCTTCAAAGAGATGGATTTCAGATTTCCCATTTTGTTTCGCCACAGCGGGGGAAAATATACGACCGACCTTCATCCGTAATCAATTCTATTTTCCCTTCTTTTACTTGTGAAAAACCATTGTGGTGTGCTTTGTGAAAAGATTAAATTTGCGCCCGAATTTTATGGTTTACTTAAACAGTTCCAAACCCGGTCGCGTAGCGGGATTCATACTCTCAATCTTGGTTCTCTCCGGGGTGGCCCTCTATTCTCTGGTGGTCTTCTGGCCTATTCCCGAAGCAGAAACGCCTGTCGTAATAAAAGTGGAGAAAGGAGCATCCCTTAAAGAGATTGGCGATGATCTCAAAAAAAAGAATGTTATCACTGATTCAGAAACCTTTGTTATGGCAACGAGGATTATGGGGCACGAAACCACTATTCGAGCTGGTGTTTTTTCACTGACTGATCTCAGGTCGAATTACCGCATAGTTAGACAATTGGTGGAAGGAACGCCTGTCCTACACAAGATCACTATTCCAGAGGGATTACGCAAAGAACAAATTGCAGAGATTTATCAAGATAAGCTGAACATAGATGCGGACGTTTTTTTGGCTTTGTGTGAGGATCCCAAATTCATTAAGTCTCTCAATATTGAAGCTTTATCCCTTGAAGGTTTTCTTTTCCCGGACACCTACCATTTTTATAAGGGAGAGACACCTGAACGAATTATTCAAACCATGGTGACCGAATATCACAAACTTTTCGATGAAATATTGGAGAATCGTCTTCAGATTCGTGATTTGACAGAATTGGAAATGGTGACATTAGCATCTATTATTGAGGGGGAAGCCATAT
>SCKS01000079.1 GCA_004124465.1 Fidelibacterota bacterium | reverse complement strand
GCATCACATTTTCCAGAACCATCTTCGCTTATTTTATGAAATTTGAGTTTATATTTTTCCAAAATACCTGTAGAAATTACGTTTGCAGATTCCACCCTATTTTTCAATCGCCTAGATGACATGTTTGAACCGTATGCAAAATATAAAATGTCTTGAATCATTAACCCTTTCCAATAATAATTAACAAAACTCTCATTGATATGAATATAGATACTTCTGTTTAAATCTACCCATCATCTATACAAACAAAAAACCCCGCTACTTGCGGGGCTTGATTAAAAATGACCTTTGAACTCATCAGACGAGACCTTACCAGTTTGGAAGAAAGATTATCTTCAGCCTCTCATCCACTTGGCAGCCAGCCCGCCCAAAAGAATAAATCCTCCAAGGATAAGCCAGTTGTAGGTATTCCCGTAGGTAGTAACCGGGAAGTGGCTACTGATCATGATCAGGATCAGCGGCACGGACATATAGGTATTGTGTTTGGAACATCGCTTCGCCCTTGCGGCCAGGAACATGTCCGGTGATTCATTATTCTCAACCGAAGCAATCATTTTTCGCTGGGCTGGCAGAATGGTCATCCAGACATTTGCTGTCATGATGGTACCAAAAGCAGCTCCAATATGCATCATGGCCGCCCTTGAACTGAATAAAAGGTCCAAACCAACAAAAAGAACAATGATCAAAATAAAAGAAATAATGGATCCGACAATTTCATTTGTACCCAGTGGAGAGTTCCACAAAAGGTGATATGCTCCATACCCGAAAATCAAAACTCCGGTGCCAATCAAACTTGCAGTTAATTCGGACATTTCTGAACCAGACTCAAGCATAAGTCCGCCCATATAATAGACGACAATAAGGAGAAACATGCCGCTGATCCAGGTCAGTGCAGATTCCCACTTGAACCAGTGGAGCGTCCGGGGCATGATCCTGGGTTTTGTTTGTTTTTCCACCAGGTAGAAACCGCCGCCATGGACCATCCAGAGTTGGCCGGATACATTTTCACCTGCATCCGGATCAATTTCCACGGGGAGTGTCCTTTCCATCCAGTTAAATAAATATGTCTGCCCAATCCAAGTGATTCCGGCAATAATGTGAAACCAGCGGAAGAGCAGGTTAAGAATTTCATGGATTTTGTGCCATTCCACGATTTTCAACTGCCCCTGTAAGTGGAATAACCGTATGGACTCAATAATAGGGGCACATGGTAATGGGTATCAGGATCATCCAGGGTAAATACAATTGGAATAACTGAATAAAAACTATCTACACCCTGGGATTGGAAATAAGGGGATACGTTGAAAGTTAAACGATAGGTCCCGGGCGACACCGATTCAGGTTCAATGAATAAATTGTTGATCCGGCCGTCGGTATTGGTGCGGCCTTCACCCACGGTTTCCCATGATTTTTGCGTACGCTGCACTTCCAACACGACATGGATGTTTGCTGCCGGTTGTCCTTGAGCCGTATCCAGGACATGGGTTGTGATTGGACTTTTCATAATTGTCTCCCTTGTAAAATCTTTTTGAATGACCGGGTCTGGATTTCTTCCAGGGTCAGTCCCGCTGCCTCGGCATCCTTTTCCGTAATGGCTCCGCAACTGATACCCCGGAGAAAATAATTCAGTAGTCCCTGGCCTGTGGCGGCATCGTCAAAGATACCCCCGACCAATGTTACCTGGGCTGCTTTTTCCATGAACGATTTCAACCTTCGGGATGTGGACTCCAGGCTTTCCAGGAAAAATGAGTAAACCGCAGCATAGCGCAGGGGAAACTGAGTCGGGTGCAAATCCCACCCCTGGTAATACCCCTGTTTAAGGGAATGTTGAATATCGGTGAAGTTCAATCTCCAGGCGTGATACACAGCTCGCCGGTTTTCTGCTATCTGACTTTTTGTTAATGGTTTTTCATCCGTTGGCCGATGGGGTCCCACGGGCATGATATTGGTCGCGCCATCGGAAAGTTGAATACCAGTTCCCCCCAGGGCGACCTGCATCATGTGCCGGGCAAAATCGCAAACCGGATGGGTCATGCGTTGGTATTCGGCAGTGATATTTGTGGATGCGGTATAGTCGTAAACCCCGAAGTGTGCAGCCATGCATCTGCCATCTGCTGCCTTGACCAGTGCAGGCAGGGCTGAATTGCCATTGCTGTCCAGGATGGATTGGGGTGTCTCGATCATCAGTTCCATTTTGAGTGAGCCAGCGGGAATGCCGGTCTTTGCTTCCAGGGCATCAAACAGGAGGACCAAAGCAGAAACCTGTTCGGGAATGGTTACTTTCGGCAGGGTTACAACAAAATTATCCGGAAGCTTACCCGTTGTCTTTTTCAAAAGGGACGTGATGAACAGGTCCAGGGTTCGGATCGACCGGTTTTTTTGTTCTTCTGTCAGGGGTTTAATTCGGATGCCGATAAAGGGCGGGAGTGAATTTTCTATCATACCTTTTGCCACTTCATCAGCGGCCGAAACAGCATGCATATCTTCTTCCTTGTCTTGCCGGTTTCCGTACCCATCTTCAAAATCGATCCGGAAATCCTCTACAGGTTCACGCACTAATTTTTCCAGCACACGCTGATACACGGTATAAGCAAAAAATGCTGCTTCACTGCTTTTTTGGACAGCATCAGGGTCTTTTTCCAATTGATCTTCGAGAGCGGAAATCCCTTCTTTCGAATCAGGGAGGTGTTCATGTCCCTTTAATTCGAGGGCTTTCGCGAAATCAACAAAGTTCGGTGCATATGCTTTCAGGTGATTAAGAGCAGCAGTCCCCATTTTTTTTGCGGATCCTGATTGGAAAATGTGTGCGCCGCCATACACGGTGTGAACCGGTTGCCTTTCCGGGGATTCTCCGGGGTGAGCTGTGTTGAAAAGGGTATTGGCCGCTTGGAGACGTACATTAATTTCGTCAATAATGTCGGGGGTAAGGGATGATGTCATAGTGAAAGAAGATTTTCTAAACGAAGTTGGGTGATTTTGTTTTGTTCCTTAGCAGCGATTAATAGTTCAGCCTTTGAATCGTTCTCCAGTCTTACCTTTAAAAGTATCAACATTTCTTCGGCTGATTTTCCCGTCGCACAGACAATAAAAATATATCCAAATTTTTCTTCGTACAATCGATTTGATTCTTCCAGATCTTTCAGGATATGCTCGCCAGCCCCCTGGATTCCTGATTGTTCCTTTTCAGTCCATGATTTTGTTTTTTGAAATTTTTTGCGCAGCGAGTCAATATCCCCGATCTTAGGATGGTGGGAAAATGCTTCAAGCCAATCTTCAGATGCCAGTGAAAGCCAAATTCTTTCTGCTAGATTGAAGAGCTCATTTTTATCTTGAAAAGGGCGAAAAGCGGTCATGTGCTCTGCCCATTTCGAAGCGCCACAGCAGATCGAAAACTGTTCCAAAGCTTCAGATTTCGGTAATGTATTCAGGGTGTCAAGCGTCATCGATTTATAAAAATAACAATAAAACAGCTGGGTGTTATCATGGGACTGGACGGCCAATAATTCGCAATCGGCTCACACCGCCATCAGGGTAGATATTAAATCGAATATGGGTGAGCGCTTCAGCCTGATTCGATGCAATTGAAAAAATGTTTTCCTGGTTACCGGAAAGTTTTGAGACAGGCAGCAATTCTTTCCAGTCAATAGTGTTTGTGAGAAAAGCGTCCCGATCCGTATCGGGTTCAAAGCACCCTTCAAGAGAACATGAATCAGGAAAATTTCCTTTGAAATGGGTTGTATCCACCACAATCCGCTCGACGACACAGACGTGTCCAAGTTTGATGATCACCCAATCGTGTCCGGGACCCCGTCGCCGTTTCGTTTCCCAGCCATCGCTCATGTCGGTTCCAATACCGGGCTTGATCAGGTTTTCCATGTGACTGAAATGCATGTCGCTACAGGCCAGCGTCTCAGCTCCATTCTCCGAAGCGGCTGCATCAGTGAAGGAACTGCTATCATCCGCGCTGTCTTCAGGATGTCCGTAAACTCTGAATCGGGCTACACCCCCATCGGGATAAATATTTAGACGAAGATGAGTAAAGGACTCATCATCATGAATCGCGAATTGGTTCTGCGAATCTCCCTGGAGCTCAACCCTGGAGAGAATTTCCGTCCATTTAACCTCATTCATAATTTCACCTAAAGCTGTAAAAGGAGGCACCTGGCATGCATCCACGGATGCATGAGACGGAAAATTCCCGACGAAATGGTTGGTGTCAATATCCAATTCCTTTATCACACCTGGTTTCCCGAGACGCAGGATGCACCAATCGTGCCCAGCGGTTCTCTTCCTTCGAGATTCCCATCCATCCATCCATTTACCGCGATCGGTGTATTTGTCGGATATGAATTCACCACGCCCTGGCTTGAGCAGGTTTTCTTTCGGGGCAAAGAATTCATCGCTGGCCAATAAAGTGCGGCCGCCATTTGATTCCGAGGCAAGATCGATGAGATCTTTTTTGAGTTTAGGCACCATGATTTCCCATTACTATTTTACCGTGAGGACGCCCCACAAAACTTCCATTATCAAAAACTTTTTGTCCGCGAAGAAAGGTTTTATTTACGGCGCCGAACAGGTTCTCGCCTTCGTAGGGTGTCAGTTTATGTTTGTGATGAATGGCTGTTTGTTCTACCAGAAACTTTGCGTCTGGATTCCAGCAGACCAGGTCCGCATCATAGCCGGGGGCAATCTGGCCTTTTTGTTGGTCTTTGCCAATAAATTTTGCAGGTCTTTTGCTCAACCAGTCTGCGAGTTGAACTAAGGAAAACCCGCGTTGTCTGCATTCCGTCCAGATCACAGGAAGGGTAAACTGAATCGATGAAATGCCTCCCCAGGCCATTTGAAAATCCCCCGTATCCAGCTTTTTCAATTCCGGAGTGCATGGTGAGTGATCCGATGTAATAAAATCGATTGTCCCTTTTTCCAATCCCAACCACAGTTTTTCCCGGTTATCGGCATCCCAAATCGGAGGTGCGCATTTGAAACGTGTATCTCCATCTGAAATTCGTTCGGAAGCGAAATGGAGATAATGTGGACAGGTTTCCACAGTAAGGGGCAATCCTTCATCCCGAGTTTGGGAAATTTCAGGTAAAATGTCTGAAGAAGATAAATGAACAATATGTATGTGGGTCTCATATTCCCTGCACAACTGGATCAATAGTTTGATCGCATTATTTTCCCAGGATTTCGGCCTGGTCGCCTGGAAGCTCTCATAGGTATGGTGGCTATTCGATGTTTCAACTCCATTTTCCAACTCAGCGTGTACCAAAACCGGAATCGCTTGATTGGCAAGAATGGATAATGCTTTCCGAAGATGACTTTCTGCCACCTTTGGAAATTCATCAATTCCGGAATGACTCATAAACGCTTTGAATCCCAAGACGCCTGCATCTGCCAACGGTTCAATATCATCAAGGTTATCCGGAATGATGCCGCCATAAAAACCGCAGTCAATCCAAAGTTTCTCTCGGGTGGAAACGGTTTTTTGGTGTAACGCATCAATGGTTGTTGTTACCGGAATGCAGTTTAAGGGCATGTCCACAAGGGTGGTTATCCCTCCTGATGCGGCGGCTTTTGTTGCTGTTTCAAACCCTTCCCAATCGGTTCTCCCGGGCTCATTTATATGAACATGGGCATCCACCAGCCCCGGCATAACCACATCGTTTCCCAGGTCTTCGGTGGGGCAGCCTTCAGGGATATTTTGTAAAGAAACGACATCCAGGATTTTTTCACCCCTGATAAGGATTGCAGCCGGGTTTTCACCTTCCGGTGTTATAACTCTTTGGCTGGAAATGGCAAAGTCTGGCATATAGTCCATTTAGGTAGAGGCCTGATCCCTTTTTTGAAGTATTTGTGCAGCCACGCTGATGGCAATTTCTTCCGGTGTGTTACTGGCCATAGAAATGCCTACGGGCGCGGTAAGCCGTGACACCTGATCTTCTGTGATCCCGTCACTTTTCAGTCGCCTGGTTATTTCAGCTATTTTCGCCTGGCTTCCCATGACGCCTATGAAAGGAAAGGGTTGATCTATGACGCCCAGTAATCCCCGAACATCAGAAGCCACATCCGTGGTCATGACCACGACCTGGGTTAGTTCAGGATATTGTATCAGGGCTGCCACATCTTGGTAATCATCAACGATTTGGACTGTGTGAGCGTACTTGTTTTCTCCCACAGTGGATACATTTGCCCGTGTATCAAACACAAAAACATCATATCCAAGATGTTTCATCACTCGTGAAAGTGCCAGGGAGCAGTGCCCGCCACCGATAATAGCGATCCGTTTGAAATTCTGGAGTTGTTCTTCATAAAGCCAATTATGATCATCCTGTGATAACTTAATTTGAAGTTCGTGGACATCCGATTTTTGTTTCTGAACAGCCATTCCCGAGGGATCAATCGAAAGTAAAGCCGACTGGTTATGATCTAACAAATGGACTATTCGCTCGACAGTTTCACCATCTTTTTCGGGACGGCAGAGATAGTACAGATTGGTCTGTTGACCGGCACAGATCATGCCCGATTTTTCTTCCGGTCCAGACGTTCGGTGGCTGAGCGTCTGGATCTCGGGTGTATAACTGCCAGTTTCAAGGATGTCTTTTGCCCGCTTCAACAGCGTGTATTCCATGATTCCGCCCCCGATGGTTCCCACAGGATCTCTGTTTTTAGCCACCAGCAGTTTGGCGCCCGTGGTGCCGGGAGAGTGCCGGGTGTGTTCTGCTACCATGGCCAGA
>SCKS01000078.1 GCA_004124465.1 Fidelibacterota bacterium | reverse complement strand
GTGTTTTAGGAGAACCTTACAGATACCATCATTTGAGAAATTTTACAAGAATTGGGGATTTTACTTGGAGGGTGTCTGACTGTGAAGAATTAGTGGAACTATTTGAGTGAGCATCTTGGCAGAAATGAGAGGTAAGTGATTCTCAAATTGACTAAATTGGAGCCCTCCTGTGATTCCTATAACAATCGATAATGGAGTTACAAAAAAAAGTTAATATATTGAAAACGGTGCTTTGTCCTTGAGTTTCTTTTTTTGACAGCACTTCATCAAAGTCCTGTGTTCGTTCTTTAACTTCCATGCTTTACATCCGATGCTTGCCGCAGCTGCGATGGCGCTCAGTTCTGTTTCTGTTGTGATGAACTCTCTGCGTATGCGAAATTTTACTTTTTTCGAAGACTGAAAAGGCCGGAAAACTCTATAACCCGCAGGTAAAAAACACTTTTGTCCGCAGTGAGCAATCCTTCTTTTCCAGTAGCAACGCGGCAAGTCCCTCTCTCAAAACTCTTTCCTCTTATAATTCTACTGTTCATCCATACCGTTAATGCCGGCAGTAATGTTGCCGGTGATCATCTTCAAACTATTTCCCTTAAATAAATCAGCTCTCATTTTCCTGATCTTCCTCAGGTTTGGGTTTTATAATTTATTTCCATTCTACTCTATGTTTGCTGTAGAATGGACTGTCATCTTTCAACATTGTCTGAAAAATATCTTTCTTCACATATCGAAAGACCGCTGTCATGACTCAACTAACTTATTTAGGCAACGCCGAAATAGACGCGTTTGAAGGACTTTATCACCAATATCAGCAAGACCCATTTTCTGTGGACCAGGAGTGGCGCAATTTTTTTGAGGGTTTTGAATTTTCAAAGACGGAATTTTATCAAGGTGGTGTAAAAACAGCTGTTGAGGGTCTACCTGTAAATGCGGCTCCGGAACAATTTCAAAAAGAGATCGCGGTCAGTAACCTGATTGGAGCATATCGTCAGCGTGGACATATGTTCGCAAAAACCAATCCGGTTCGTCCACGCCGGGAGCACGAGGGGCCAATTGTGCTGGAAAATTTTGGTTTGAGCGACGCAGATATGGATACTGAGTTTCACGCGGGAGAACGTATTGGACTGGGTACTGCGACATTGCGGGAAATACACCAGTGTCTGGAACAAACTTATTGCGGTTCCATCGGTGTGGAATACAAATTTGTGCGAACAGTGGAGATCATTCAATGGCTTGAGCAAAAAATGGAATCCTGCCGCAACACACCTAATTTTTCTCGTGATGAGAAAATTGAACTTTTACGAAAAACCAATGAGGCAGTTGCCTTTGAGAATTTTCTGCACAAAAAATTTGTGGGTCAAAAACGGTTTTCGCTCGAAGGAGGAGAATCAATTATTCCAGCGCTGGACACCGTGGTTGAGTGCGGAGCAGAATTGGGAGTGGAAGATTTTGTCATTGGTATGGCCCATCGGGGGCGGCTGAATGTACTGGCAAATATTTTAGGAAAAACATACAACGATATTTTTGCGGAATTTGAAGGCAAAGCCTTCGGCAGAGATGGATTTGCCGGCGATGTGAAATACCACATGGGCTATTCCAGCGACAAAGAAGTGAGAAGCGGAAAAATCGTGCACCTGAGCCTGACACCGAATCCCTCACATTTAGAAGCAGTAAATCCGGTTGTGGAAGGAATTTCACGGGCGAAAATAGACCAGTATCATAATGGAAATTTTAAAAAGCTGGTGCCAATTCTTATACACGGAGATCATTCCATGGCAGGCCAGGGAATTGTGTATGAAGTATTGCAAATGTCAAAATTGCCCGGTTACGGAACAGGAGGAACTGTGCATTTGGTGATAAACAATCAAATTGGATTCACTGCAGATTTCATAGAGGGACGTTCCAGCACCTATTGTACAGATGTGGCAAAAACTACACTTTCTCCGGTGTTCCATGTTAATGCCGATGAAATTGAGTCTGTGGCGTATGTTACAAAACTAGCGCTTGAGTTTCGTCAAGAATTTCATAGAGATGTTTTCGTAGATATTTTAGGTTACAGGCGACATGGACACAATGAAGCTGACGAGCCCAGATTTACACAGCCGGATTTGTATCGGCGAATTGCCAGGCATCCCAGTGTAAGGGAGGTCTATAGCAGGAAACTTGTGGAATCCGGAAGCTTGACGGAAAAAGAAACTGAACAGATGGAGTCTGAATTTAAACAGTACCTCAACGATCGTCTGGAGGAATCCAAGCAGCAGGAAACTGCCTCCGTTACTTCATTCCTTGAAGGAGTCTGGTCTGGTGTACGCAGAGCTGATGACAAGGATTTTGAAAAATCACCGGAAACAGGGGTGTCTCGGGAGAAATTCCTTGATCTAAGTGTTAGTGCTACCGACTTACACAAACCTGGAAGTTCCGGAGAAAAATTGAAATTTTTCGCAAAGATCGGGAAGATTTATGAAAACCGTCGAAAGATGGTTACGGAGGAAAAACAGCTCGATTGGGCAATGGCAGAAACTATGGCATACGTGACTTTGCTGAGTGAAAATTGTGCTGTACGCTTGAGCGGACAAGATTCTGGACGTGGAACTTTTGCTCATCGTCATGCAATTATTAAAGCAGAGGACAACACAAAATATATTCCCTTGAACCATCTTTCTGAGGATCAGGCTCCCTTTGAAGTGTACAATTCTTTTCTCTCCGAATATGGTGTTCTTGGTTTTGAATACGGCTATGCTTATGCCTCACCAAACGCCCTGACAATTTGGGAAGCACAATTTGGCGATTTTGCCAATGGAGCGCAAATTATTATTGATCAGTTCGTTGCTTCATCTGAAACCAAATGGCAGCGCATGAATGGTGTTGTGCTGATGTTACCACACGGACATGAGGGACAGGGGCCGGAACATACTTCAGCACGAATTGAGCGATTTCTATCCCTTTGTGCGGAGAACAACATGCAGATCATCAACTGCACCACTCCGGCAAATTTCTTTCATGTTTTGCGGCGTCAGATAGCGTTCCCTTTTCGCAAGCCCCTCGTTATTTTTACCCCAAAAAGTTTGTTGCGCCATCCTGAGTGTGTCAGCCCACTGGACGATTTTCTGGAGGGAACCGGTTTCAATGAAGTGATTGACGATGATTATGTGGATTCTAACTCTGTAAGAAAAGTTTTGTTTTGCAGCGGTAAAGTTTACTATGACCTGCTGGAACATCAGCAAAAAAAGCAGATAAGAGATATTGCGATTGTCCGATTGGAACAGATTTACCCTTTCCCTGAAAAGCAGCTGCACCGGATCTTCAAACTATATTGCAATGCCAGACAATGGTGCTGGGTTCAGGAAGAACCTGAAAACATGGGCGCCTGGTGTTTTGTCTTACGCACATTCCCTCAAACAATGAACAGACTGGGGCTGGTTGCACGTGACGCGGACAGTTCTCCCGCGGTTGGATTACCGCAAGTTCACCTCGCACAGCAGAAAGAACTGGTGCAAAGAGCTTTTGAGGAATGACAAATTATAAAAAGCAGAAATATTGATGCAGGAATTAATTGTTTTGATGCAGTAGTAGAAAGTTGTCATTTCGACTGTAAGGAAAAATCTTAATGATATTAGTGTAGTAGCTTGTGCAAAATTTCTCGCTTCGCTCGAAATGACACAGTTTTAGGATTTTTTACAGGTTCATTATTTTTTAGCTAGCCCATTTAAAGGTTTTGTCTATGTCTATAGTGGATATTATAATTCCCAGTCCGGGAGAATCTATCACCGAAGTCGAAATCGGCAGTTGGCTCAAAGCTGATGGAGACTATGTTCAAGTTGATGAAACTATTTGTGAGATTGAAACTGACAAAGCCACTTTGCCTTTGATTGCAGACAATACCGGAACACTGAAGATTGTGCTTCAGGAAGGGGACACCGCCGCGGTCGGAGATGTGGCCTGTTCAATTGATACTACTGGGACAAAGCCGGAATCTGCTCAGGTGGAAAAATCTTCTCCGGAGACTGTAAAATTCACTGAATCTTCAGAATCAGCTAAGGTTCCGCTAAAACAAGCTCCGGATGCCTATGCCGACGGACACCCATCTCCGGCCGCAAGAAAATTGATGGCTGAATCAGGCATAACAAACCTGTCCGGAAGCGGTCCGGGAGGTCGAATCACTAAACAGGACATGCTGCAGCATTCGCTGAAGGTTCCGGACTCTTCCGCTTCAACTCCGGAAACAAGTAAGCAAGTGGAACCACCGGTTTTGTCCGGATCAAGAAACATTAAACGGGAACGTATGTCCCGTTTGCGTCGCAAATTGGCTGAACGACTGGTTTCTGTAAAAAACGAAACTGCAATGCTGACGACTTTTAATGAAGTCGATATGAGTGCAATTATTGAATTGCGCTCCCAGTGCAAAGACGAGTTTATGCAAAAATATAATGTGAAGTTGGGCTACATGAGTTTGTTCACCAAAGCCTGTACTGAATCTTTGAAAAACTTTCCGGCAGTGAATGCACAGATTGATGGTGATGAAATAGTGCTTCATGATTATGTCGACATGGGAATTGCCGTCAGTGCGTCAAAAGGTTTGATGGTTCCTGTGGTTCGTAATGCTGAATCGCTTACTCTTGCCCAGATTGAGATTGAAATAGCCAGACTCGCTCAACGTGCTCGTGAAAACAAACTCAGCATTGACGAAATGGAAGGGGGCACCTTTTCTATCACAAACGGCGGTGTTTTTGGTTCAATGCTTTCCACTCCAATAATAAATCCACCACAAAGCGCGATTCTGGGTATGCACAATATTGTTGAACGGCCGATGGCTGTAGAGGGAAAAATTGAGATTCGTCCAGTGATGTTTGTAGCTCTGTCTTATGATCATAGAATTATTGATGGCCAACAGTCAGTTAGTTTTCTGGTTCATGTAAAAGAATATCTGGAAAATCCAACCAGAATGCTGCTGGACGTTTAAGACTGTCTAACTCTGAAACTCTGAAACATGGAGAAATTCGACACAACTGTCATCGGTTCCGGACCAGGAGGCTATGTTGCGGCAATTCGCTGTGCACAGCTTGGTTTGAAAACAGCAATAATTGAACGCCACCATAAACTGGGGGGTACATGCCTAAATGTGGGCTGCATTCCTTCAAAAGCCCTACTTGACTCCAGCGAACATTTTAACAATGCCAAGCGTTATTTTGAGACACACGGTATCAATGCGGAAAAGCTTGAGCTCAATTGGCCGAGGATGCGTCAGCGTAAGGACGATGTGGTCGGTCAGACCTGTGAAGGAATACAGTATTTAATGAAAAAAAATAAAATCACAGTTCTTACCGGTCATGCGACTTTTAAAGACGCACAGACGATTATTGTCAATGGAGAAGCCGGAGCTGAGCAAACAGTGAACACTGAACGTGTGATTATAGCCACTGGTTCCAAGCCATCCAGCATTCCTGGAGTGGTTTGTGACAAGAAACGTGTCATTACTTCCACTGAAGCCCTCAGTCTGGAAAAAGTTCCGGAAAAATTAATTGTGATTGGCGGAGGCGTGGTTGGGCTGGAACTTGGTTCTGTTTATAACAGACTCGGCTCAGTGGTGCAGGTGGTGGAATATCTCGATCGTTTAATTCCAGGTATGGATTTATCGCTGGGTAAAGAGGTTCAGCGGTTTTTAAAAAAACAGGGCATGGAGTTTTTTCTCAGTCGTACTGTACAAAGCGCATCAGTGAAAGGAAAAAGTGTTACTGTTGTCGCAACTAACAAAAATGGTGAAAAAGTGGAATTCAGCGGAGATTACTGCCTGGTTGCGGTGGGACGTCGACCATACTCTGATAATCTGGGATTGGATGATATTGGTATTGCTTTGGACGAACAGGGACGAATTCCGGTAAATGAACACCTGGAAACTGCGATTCCGGGAATTTATGCAATTGGTGATGTGATTGCTGGAGCAATGCTGGCACACAAGGCCGAAGAAGAAGGAGTTTTTGTGGCAGAAACAATGGTTGGGCAAAAACCGCATATTAATTACAAATCAATTCCGGAAGTGCTATACACATGGCCGGAAGCAGCAGGAGTCGGTTTTACCGAGGACGAATTAAAAGCGGAAAATTATAACTACACAGCAGGTAATTTCCCCTTCAAAGCATTAGGGAGAGCCCGTGTTTCTATGGACACGGATGGTTTTGTGAAAGTTCTGGCAGATAAGGATACTGACGAAATTTTAGGAATACACATGGTTGGCGCTCGGGCAGCAGATTTAATTGCGGAAGCAGTTGTTGCCTTGGAATATCGAGCAAGCGCGGAAGATATCGCCCGCATGTCGCATGCCCATCCGACTTATGCGGAAGCAATCAAAGAAGCAATGCTGGACGCAACAGGAAAACGCTCTCTTCACATATAATTTACTTACGTGATGACAGTCAGTAATCAGCACAGGTCTACCCGACGTATTTTAATTGTTGATGATATTGAGAACAACTGTTTGGTGATTGAAGATCATCTTCGGCCTCAGCTAATGGCACAAAAGTGGCACATTTTTGAAATTGTCAAAAATACAAAACTCTGTATCTGATTGATAAAGGTGGCGCACCAGACAGGATTTGAACCTGTAACCTACTGATTAGAAGTCCGTATACTGTTTGTTATAGTGACCACTATTATGTAATATTATCTAATATTTACAGTAACTTAACTATCCTTGTCACTTATATCAAGTTTTCCTGATTAGTATGGAATATCATGGACTATAGACA
>SCKS01000016.1 GCA_004124465.1 Fidelibacterota bacterium | reverse complement strand
AAGCAATTGGGCAATATCATGGGGATGAATATTGCGCAGGTTAAAGGTAACAACCCCTCCCCGTTTAGGAGGATTTCCATAGATAGTCACTTCATCTATTTCATTAAGTTTTTCTACAGCGTAATTAGAAATAGCCGTCTCATGGGCATTGATCTTATCCATTCCAATTTTAGAGAGATAATCTACAGCACTACCAAGGCCTATGACCTGTGCAATGTTGGGTGTCCCCGCCTCGAATTTCCAAGGCACATCATTCCATGTGGATTTGTCAAAAGTCACTTCCCTGATCATCTCTCCGCCAGTAAGAAAGGGTTCCATCTCTTCAAGCAAGTTTAATTTTCCATAAAGAACACCCACGCCTGTGGGACCTAGCATTTTATGTCCTGAAAATGCTAGAAAATCACACTCAAGAGAAGAGACGTCAACAGGAGAATGGGGGACACTTTGTGCAGCATCAATGAGTGTGACGGCACCCACGCTTTTTGCTAGCGAGATGATTTCATCCACTGGGTTTACTGTACCTAGTACGTTGGACTGGTGAATCACCGATACGATCTTGGTATTTTCGTTGAAATAAGTTTCCACGTTTTCCAGAGTACCATCCGTCCGGAAAGGAATTGTTTTTAAAGTGGCACCCATATCGCGGGCAACCAGTTGCCAAGGAACTAAGTTGCTGTGGTGCTCCATCTCGGTAATGAGGATTTCGTCACCTTTTTTTAGATTATGCCGTCCCCATGCGTAGGCCACCAGGTTGATAGCTTCCGTGGTGCCTCGTGTGAAGACTACTGACCGGGACTCTTCCGCTCCTATAAATTGCGCGACTTTTTCCCTTGCTGATTCGTATGCTCTTGTGGCTTGTTCACCGATGGCATAAATGGATCTGTGAACATTGGCGTTATAATCTGAGTAATATTCGGCTACAGCATCTATAACTTGGATAGGTGTCTGGGAAGTAGCAGCGCTATCGAGATAACAGAAAGATCCATTGGCCCACTTTTTTTGAAAAATAGGATAATCATTCCTGATACTTTTAACATCCAGCGGTAGAGTCCATAATTGTGAGGGCTCTACGGTAAGACTATCAGCAACCATATTAATCCATTCCCAGTTCCAAACGGGCAGCTTCTGAAATCATGTCTTGGGTCCAAGGTGGGTCCCAGACCAATTCTATCTTTACATCATTTACGCCGGTGACACCAAGGACTTTGGCTTTCATCTCATCTACCATCATGGGCCCCATGCCACAGCCCGGTGCCGTCAGTGTCATCTTAATGCCTATATTGGTACCGCCTTGTTCTGTATCTGTGAGTTCACAGGAGTAAATGAGACCCAAGTCTACCATATTTATTGGGATCTCAGGGTCGTAACATGTTTTTAGTACTTCCCAGACAGCTCCTTCACTGGCGGTTCCTATTACTTTTTTCCCTTCCTTATGACCTTCTGAAATTTTCTTGCCTAGTGCGTCTGCATCTTTCCCTTCAATCCTGAAAAGGGAGCCTTTCACCATTACCGTATAACTACCACCCAAGGCCTGAGTGATACGGACTTGATCCTCTTTTTTTAACGTCGAAGCATTACCATAAGGAATAAGAGTAGCATCGCAATCACGGGTGAGAGTAATCAGTTCATCATTGAAAGTATTCATTCTGTTTTCGCAACCTCATTACTATGGGATAGGCAGTTTTTCAAAGTGTGCCATGCCAGAGTTGCACACTTCACTCGAACAGGATATTTATAAACACCGGCCATCACTGACAGTTTTCCAAGATTGGTTGTTTTTGATTTTCCCGTGGTTACTAATTCATGAAACAAATCAAAAAGAGCTTCTGCTTCACTGACCGTTTTACCTTTAACCAACGTTGTCATGATGGAGGCTGAAGCTTTAGAGATGGCACACCCTGAACCATCGAAACGGATATCTTTTACCTTGCTGTCATGAACTTCCAAGGTGAGGAACAGTTTATCACCACAAAGTGGGTTGTAGCCATCACCGGAGTGTGTGGAAAATTCAAGCCGCCCAAAGTTCTGAGGGCTCTGATTGTGATCAAGAATTGTTTCCTGGTAAAGTTCCCGGAGATCATCCATAGGTAACTCCTGAAAGCCACGATTCAAGAAGCCGGCGGGTATAATCACGGACTTCTTCATTATTGATATCATCCACCACCTCATTAGCGAAACCATTGATGAGCAATGCTTTGGCTGAGACAGGATCAAGGCCACGAGATCGAAGGTAAAAAAGAGCGTCTTCGCTGATCTGTCCCGTGGTTGAGCCATGAGTGCATCTCACATCATCGGCATAAATCTCCAGCTGTGGATTAGAATTCATGAGGGCATTCTTGCCCAAAAGAAGATTGTTGTTGGTTTGGTTTGAATCAATCTTCTGAGCATCTTGACGAACTATCGCCCGCCCGTTAAAAACCCCCGTAGATTTATCGGCAAGAATGTATTTAAAGAGCATTCGGCTAGTGACATGTTCTGAGGAATGATCCATAATAATGTTATGATCTACATGCTGAGACTCTTTGGCAAGACAAAGACCATTTATGGTAATATCCGCGCCTTCCCCGGAGAGAATAACGTTTACATCATGCCTATGGAGGGCGGAACCTAATGAGAAATATGAGCCGTGGATACTGCCGTCCGTTGGTATCTGATAAAACGTAGCGGAGAGATGGGAGGCCGCTGGTGCTTCGTTCTGGATACGAACATGATGCAAGTTACTATTGTTGCCGGCCCGAATCATTGTCAATGCATTGTTCCAATATGAGATGGGACTAATTCCACGATATTCTTCAACAATAGTAGCCTGTGTATTGTCTGCCACATCCACAACGAGTCGCGGGTGATTCATAATAGGTTCGGAAAGTTTTGTAGTAAGATAAAGGAACCTGAGGGGGGGGTGACTTTCAGTATTTTCGGAAATCCGAATATGGAGGCCACTGTTCATCATAGCCGTATTAAGGATTACAAAAGGGTTTGTTCCAGCATCGTAGCCATTATTAAAAAGTTTGGCATCCTCATTGTAACTATCCACAAGTGTATTCACTTTTATACCTGCTGGGATATTGGATTCGTCCGGCTGATAATGGCCATTGAGAAAAAGAAGTGTAGGAATGGATAGACCATCCTCAGATTTGAATAGATCTTCTGGAAGATCAGCTTCATTTGAGAGTCTAAAAGAGTTTTTTTCTACATTTTCAACAGCAGTAAATCGCCATGCCTCCCAGCTCTTTTTTGGGAAACCGATTTCCTTAAACTGATTGAATGCCGAACTTCTCAAATCCTTCAAGGACTGAGGTTCATATTTATCGGAGGCTATGGTTGAAAACTGTTTTTCAAGAAATTTCATACTATTATGCTGCCACGGTTTCTTCTAGCCAGCTATACCCCTTATCTTCCAGTTCATTTGCCAATTTCTTTCCCCCAGAGCGTACAATACGGCCATCCATAAGAACATGAATTTTGTCCGGATTCATGTACTGTAAAATTCGCTGATAGTGAGTAATAATAATCACTGCCCGGTCTTCACGCCGGAACTTGTTTACACCATCAGCCACAATTTTAATAGCGTCAATATCCAGTCCGGAGTCAGTTTCGTCTAGGACAGCTAAGGAAGGCTCAAGAGTGAGCATCTGAAGGATTTCATTCCGTTTTTTTTCACCACCCGAGAACCCTTCATTTACGGCACGTTTTAGATAACTTTCGTCCATCTTCACCTGTGACAGTTTTTCCTTAATAAAGCTGAGAAAATCAACAGCATCCATTTCAGGTTCACCTCGGTGTTTTCGAATAGCGTTCACTGCCGCTTTTATAAAATAAGCGAGATTAACACCGGGGATCATCGCAGGATATTGGTAAGACATAAAGACACCTTCCAAGGCTCTTTTTTCCGGATCCATGCTTAGGAGATCTTTGCCGTTATAAGTTATGTTACCATCCGTTACTTCATATATTTCCCGGCCAGCAATAACGTGAGCTAGCGTACTTTTGCCAGAGCCGTTTGGGCCCATGATGGCATGGAGATCGCCAGCATTTACCTTCAGGTCAACGCCATTTAAGATAGGTTTGTCCTCTACACTGACGTGAAGGTTCTTGATTTCGAGCATTAATTTTTCTCCTAAACTATTTTTTCAGTCGTTTTATTATATGCAGGAAAAGGTATGACTGGAAGTCAGCCGACGCTGCCTTCTAAACTTACTTCCATCAGCTTCTGTGCTTCCACGGCAAACTCCATTGGGAGTTCTCTGAATACTTTCTTGCAAAAACCGTTTACGATCATGGAGATAGCATCTTCTGTAGAGATGCCACGCTGATTACAATAGTAGATTTGATCTTCACCAATAGCGGAAGTAGATGCTTCGTGCTCCATTTGTGCTGATGGATTTCTTACATCAATATATGGGAAAGTATGGGCACCGCACTTGTCTCCAATCAAAAGAGAATCACATTGTGAATAATTCCGTGAGTTTTCCGCATTTTTTAGAATAGAGACGGCACCACGGTAAGTGTTCTGTCCCATCCCGGCCGAGATACCTTTTGAGATAATAGTGCTTTTTGTATTTTTACCCATATGAATCATTTTGGTACCCGTGTCGGCTTGTTGGAAATTATTTGTAAGGGCCACTGAATAGAATTCGCCGACCGTGTTATCACCTTTTAGGATGACACTTGGGTACTTCCAGGTGATAGCTGAACCTGTTTCTACCTGTGTCCAAGATATTTTGGCATTTTTTTCAAGACAAGAGCCACGCTTGGTGACAAAATTGTATATGCCTCCTTTGCCTGTTTTGGGATCTCCTGGATACCAATTTTGCACTGTGGAATATTTGATGGTAGCGTCCTTATGTGCCACCAGCTCTACCACGGCGGCATGTAGTTGATTCTCATCCCGCATAGGAGCTGTACACCCTTCCAGATAGCTCACGTAGCTCCCTTCATCAGCAACAATTAATGTTCTCTCAAATTGTCCTGTATTGGCGGCGTTGATACGGAAATAGGTGGAGAGCTCCATAGGGCACCGGACATTTTTTGGAATGTATACAAAACTTCCATCGCTGAATACCGCAGAATTAAGGGAGGCATAGAAATTATCGGTGTAAGGGACAACCGAGCCGAGATATTTTCTGACCAATTCGGGGTGATTCTTTACGGCATCGGAAAATGAACAAAAGATTACGCCGACTTTTTCTAGCTCTTCTTTAAATGTGGTAGCTACGGAAACAGAGTCAAAAACTGCATCCACCGCCACACCGGCAAGCATCTTCTGTTCTTCCAATGGAATGCCGAGTTTTTCGTAGGTTTTCAATAATTCAGGATCAATTTCATCTAGACTCTTCGGACCCTCATCTTTCGATTTTGGTGCCGAGTAGTAGCTGATTGCCTGATAATCGATTTCATCATGTTTTACCATGGACCAATCTGGTTCTTCCATCTTGAGCCACTGTTTGTACGCTCTGAGACGCCAATGGAGCAGCCAATCCGGCTCATTTTTTTTCAGTGAAATTATTTTCACTACCTCTTCATTGAGACCTGGAGGAATAGTTTCTTGATCAATATCAGTTATAAAACCGTATTTATATTCTTGCGATAGCTGGTTTTCGATAGTTAGCAACTCTCTTCACTCAATACTTCCTCTGTTGATTCACTCTTTGCCATAATTTTATTCCTTATGTGGAACGAAGTTACTGGCCATCTTTCTCTCCAGTCAAGAAAAATCCGACTAAATTAGTCTTATATCTAGAAATAAGAGGATTTTCTGAGGGAGAATAGGTTGTAGTTAGAGGAGGGAGATACGTTTTTTCCCGCTGGAGGGGTGGAAAACACCAATCTGGCAGGCGGTGAAAGGGGATTTGGAGTTGAAGTCTGAGATGAAAGGGGAAACATTCTCTTCAGGCATGGCAATGAGCAGTCCCCCGGAAGTTTGTGCGTCGGCAGCCATGAGATGCTCATATTCCTGCAAACTGTCTCCAAACTCAACTTGCTGGAACGCATGGTCAAGATTTCTCTTCGTCCCGTTGGGGACCACACCTTTTTCGGCAAGAGTTGCCGTGCCGCCTATGAACGGAAGCTGGTCGAATTTGATTTCAGCCGACACATTACTGGCTTCACACATTTCCAGAAGGTGACCGAGGAGACCGAATCCTGTCACATCTGTGGCGGCGGAGGCGCCGTATTTGATCATCAGTTCAGCGGCCAGGGCGTTGAGGGTAGTCATAAGAGCTGTGGCTTCCTGTATCAGATTCTCCTCAGCTTCACCGTGTTTGATGGCTGTGGCGATAATACCTGTCCCGAGTGGTTTTGTCAAGATGAGGGCATCGCCGGCACAGGCCGTCGAGTTCTTCACTAATTGATCCACCACAGCCCGTCCCGTCACCACCAGACCGTACTTAGGTTCTTGGTCATCGATGCTGTGTCCGCCTACAATGCTTATCCCGGCCTCTTTGGCCTTGTCTATGCCTCCTTGCAAGATTTCTGACAGTATCCGCATGGGAAGATCATTCCTTGGAAAAGCGACAATGTTCAGCGCAAAGAGTGGAGTGGCACCCATGGCATAGATATCCGAGATGGAATTGGCTGCAGCAATCTGGCCGAAGTCGTAGGGATTATCAACGATAGGCGCGAAAAAATCTACCGTTTGGACGATAGCTTCTTTGCCGTCGAGGCGTACCACTGCAGCATCGTCGACCCCATGGAAATCGATGACAACGCGCTCATCTTCAGACACCGGCAGTTGACTCAGAACCTGAGCCAGGTCTTTTGGACCGAGCTTACAGGCTCAGCCGGAGCCGTGAGAGAATTGTGTGAGCCTTTTGGTCATTGTCCTTGCCATATGGTTGGGAATTTAGCCGTAGAGTGAATAGAGAGAAACAGTAAAGGTCAAAGGTCGGCAAGCAGCGCCACAATTTTCTCGGCTCGCTCTCGAATATCATCAAAATTTCTGTTCCGCATCGATTGAAGATCAAACAGCGGACCCACAAAACCGACACCGGCGGCGCCTGCCTCCAGCACTTCTAGCATATTGTCAAGGTTTACACCAGAGGTAGGGAAAATCTTCAGATGAGGTTGAGGCCCCAAGACGTATCGTATGTACTCAGCCACGTTGGGAGGTGCCGGGAAAAGTTTAACAAAGTCGGCGCCAGCTTCATGGGCATTTTGCATTTCAGTAGGTGTCTGGGTACCGGGGATGGAGACCACTCCCATCTCACCAGCCTTTCTGATTACCGCGGGATCGCAAACGGGAGAAACAATAAACTGAGCTCCTGCATTGACCGCTTCTTTGGCCGCTTGGAGAGTCATGATCGTGCCGGCGCCTACCAGCAGGCTCTCGTCCATAGAGCGGAACTGAGTGATAAGCTCCAGAGCGCCCGGTGTGTTAAGGGTGAACTCAATGACCCTGAAGCCCCCTTCCACTGCAGCCGCCATGGCCTGCTCAGCCACGGACTGATCATCGGTCCTAACAATGGCGCTTATTTTTCTTGCCAGCAGACCGTCTCGTATTTCTTTTCGGCTACTCATCTTGAAAGAGTAAATGACTCGAGAATATGCTGCTGCAGTGAGTCAGCGTTCTCATTCTGAGTCCTGAATTCCAGTGCCAGGAATTTGCTGTCAAGTTCAATAACATAGGAGACTGTCCGCATATAAAAAGGACCATCGTAATGGTTGTAGATATATTGCTTCCCGGATTGGCCCGCTAATTTGATTTCTCCGGCAGCTTTATGATCCGCCCAGAGGCCCCGTTCGTTGGCCTCTCCTTTTGTGGTGTAGTTTATGGCCATGGCAGGGAAGCCGTTGTGTCTAAAAAGAATGTCTCGGCCTGTCTGGCTGGTCTGTAAGGTGTATGCAACGGGGTATTGAAGTGTATACCCCACACGTTCATTCTTATAGGTGACCCATCGGACACTGGCAATGGAGAGCGCCGGAGGGGGTTTGTTCTCACAACCGGAAGTCAGAATGAAAAGAGGCAGAGCAAAAAAAAGATATTTTGGAAGACGCCTCATGTTCGTTAAGAACCCGTAAGGAATTTTCAGGTTCCCGAACTTTCTCATCTATTCCGAAAGCCTGTTGTACTTTTTCAGGACGGCTCGGAGGCGGTCGTGAGGCAGTGCATAAACAGTGTTGCCGTTTACGCCTACCATATCCTCAGCAGCCACCAAAGCATTGATGATAGCTTCTTCCGTGGCCTGGACGGTGGCCTTAAAAAGAGGGTTCATTTTCCCATTCGGCACCATGTTTACCGACACAGTGCCTTTGGCATAGGCCGCTCCGGGATTAGCTGTAGAGAAAGCAATGAAAATATCGCCGGAGCCGTTGTGCGCCACGGTCCCGACCCGGGCGATGCCGAGGGGAATACGGCGGGCCAACCGCTTGCACTGGTGGGCAACAAGGGGCGCATCCGTTGCAACAATAACAATGATGGATCCATCACCGTCCTGCGAATTCCGGTTTCTCACTCGCTGAAGGTCTGTGATCTCTTTTCCCACAGGTACGCCCGATACCGTCAGGTCTTCCCGGGCACCGTAATTTGCCTGAACAAGTGCGCCGAGAGTATAGGTTTCTCCAGCTACCTCAATGACCCGCGATGAGGTGCCGATTCCACCTTTGAAAGAGTGACAAATCATGCCGGTGCCGCCGCCCACACCTCCTTCTTCCACCGGTCCGGTGGATGCCCGACTTAGGGCCTGATGCGCGTGTTTTTCCTTTACATGAAAACCGTTGATGTCATTGAGGAAACCGTCATAGGTCTCCGCCACAACAGGGAGAGACCACCAGTAGCCGCTGGCATCGCCGCCGCCCTGATTGACACGCCATGAGATGACAGCATCTCTTACAATACCTACACTGTGTGTGTTGGTGATCATCACCGGGCCTTCCAGGAAGCCCGACTCTTCTACCCAGGTTGTCCCTGTCATTTCGCCATTGCCGTTGAGAGAATACCAGCCGGCAAACACAGGGTCTAAATAACTGTTGTCACCCCTGGGTAAAACAGCTGTAACACCAGTCCGGACAGGACCCTTTCCCACTTTAAGCTTGCCCTTACCCTTGATGATTGTTGAATGACCTACCTTTACGCCCTCTACATCTGTAATAGCGTTCATCTTTCCCGGTGTGCCATCAAAGGGGACGCCGAGATCTCTTGCACGGGGTTTATCATTTGCGGATAATGTTTGCAAAATCATGGACAGTACAATGGCCATTGTTCCCGGTTTCAAATGCTTCATTCTATGTTTTACTCCAAATGGATTTGCTCAAGTTTATTACATCATCAACGGTAGTAATCTCAACATTTTTCAGATAATCGAGATGGATCGATTTGAAATCGAACTGAATATTTACTTGTTTCAAAAATGTGATAAGATCAGTGGGGAAGTGGGCTGTTTTAAGTGCGATTGCCAGCGTGGGAAAATCAGGGGTGGTTTTGTCTAGGGAATGCAGAGTCAGGTTTTCTGTCTTTATCTTTTTCCGAAATTCTTTAAGGTCACCTAGCAGCAGTTTGTCCGAGAATTCCCAGGGAGCCGTTTCGTCTTTGATCGACTCCAGGAACCGGTAACCTGTCTCAAACCCTTCCAGGAAGTGGTTCCCATAGATCCTGCCGGATAGTGCGTCTGTAAGAAAGCCGGTCAATCGTTGTTCTTGTTCTCTGACAAACTTTGACCAAATCCTGAAATAAGGCCGAAAAAGGAAATAACCGAACGGTGTCCGAAAAGAATTTTCTTTGTTGAAGAATCTTTTCACATCGTATGAAAGCCGTCGCACCTGGTGGCGGAGAGACTCCGGGAAAAGGTGTATCTGCTGTGATGCTGCATCACCCCGCCCGTCCAAAAGAAAATCTTCTGGTATTTCCAGTTCTCGGGCATGGACGGAAAAAGATTTGTCCAGCCCGTGAACTGTAATTGATATGAAGGCACCTAGATCGCTCATCTTGATGAGGTTGTGCAATGCCCGGTCAAACTCCGGCAGTGTACTGATTGAAGGGAGTTCAGGGCTGTCGATCAATTCCGGGAAGAGCGCGAGCTGGCCAGTGGTATCAAAGTGGGACATAATCACTTGAGTTTAAGATTCACTGTTGCAAGATGCAAGACGACCTCATCAATTATATAATAACCCCTTTGCCGTTGTGATACCATTTCTGACATGCTAAATTTTGATGAATAAAGAGCTAAGCAATAGGGCACGCTCAAATAGAATCTCAGATAAAAAGCACAGACTCAACATGGCAGAAAAGAATGTAGAAAAGATTGAAAGTGTTGTTATCCGTTTCGCTGGAGATTCCGGAGACGGGATGCAGCTCATGGGTGACCGATTTACTAATACGTCGGCACTAGTTGGGAATGATCTAGGAACGTTTCCCGATTTTCCAGCCGAGATTCGAGCACCAGCAGGGTCTTTGGCCGGAGTAAGTGCCTTTCAACTCCAATTCAGTAGTAAGGATATTTTCACACCCGGAGATCAACTTGATGCACTGGTGGCCATGAATCCTGCAGCTTTGAAAATGCATATCAAGGATTTGAAAACGGGCGGCATTCTCATTGTTAATAAATCCAACTTCACAGCCAAGAATCTCAAGATGGCAGGCTGGGAATCTAACCCGTTGGAAGATGATTCACTGATGGATTACATGCTATACGATATCGAGATCAGCCGTCTTTTGGCAAACGCCACAGAAGATATGGATATAACCAGCAAGACTGTTGAGCGGTCCAAAAACTTTTTTGGGTTGGGGCTTCTTTACTGGATGTACGGTCGTCCCATTGAACCAACTATAGAGTGGCTGAAGAAGAAATTCAAGAAACGCCCGGAATTGATTGAAGCGAACACAAGGGCACTGAAAACTGGTTACAATTTTGGCGACATTACTGAGTCTTTTGCCACTCAATATGAGGTTGGCCCGGCACCGTTTGAATCTGGCACTTATCGCAATATTGTAGGTAACCACGCCGCTGGGTTGGGACTCCTGGCGGCGGCTCAGTCATCTGGTCTACCGCTTTTTTTCGGTGGTTATCCCATCACGCCTGCCAGTGATATATTGCACCAACTGTCCCACTACAGAAATTATGGTGTTAAGACATTCCAAGCGGAGGATGAAATTGCAGGTGTAGGTTCAGCAATTGGAGCTTCATTTACTGGGAATCTTTCTGTAACCGCATCCTCCGGACCCGGGATATGCCTGAAGGGAGAGGCCATAGGATTAGCTGTCATCTCTGAATTACCGTTGGTAGTCCTGAATATCCAGAGGGCTGGACCCAGTACCGGGATGCCTACAAAAACTGAACAGGCTGACTTTTTCCTTTCTATGTATGGGAGGAACGGCGAATCCCCAGTCCCCATATTGACTCCTGCCACCCCTGGTGATTGTTTCTTTATAGCTTACGAAGCATGCCGTATTGCACTTAAGTATATGACACCTGTTTTCGTGTTATCCGATGCATTTCTTGCTAATGGATCAGAGCCGTGGATAATCCCACAGCTTTCTGATTTACAAAAAATTGAAGTCAGTTTTGCAGAGAAAGAAGATGGTCCCTACCTGCCGTACGAGCGAGATGAAAAGTCTCTAGCTCGACAGTGGGCCGTGCCGGGAACAGCAGGCCTAGAACACCGCATAGGCGGTTTGGAGAGAGAGCACATATCTGGAAACGTGAGCTATGATCCAGATAACCATGACCTCATGGTAAAACTTAGAGCCCAGAAAGTCGCCGGCATGATCCGGGAGATTCCCCCCACGGAAATCTACGGTGATTCTACTGGGGAGCTCTTAATTCTTGGATGGGGTAGCACTTTCGGTGCTATCCGTACAGCTGTTATGTCTCTTAGAGATGATGGTAAGTCTGTTTCTCAGGCTCACCTGAAATGGCTTAACCCTTTGCCTGCTGATCTGGGTGAAATCCTATTGAGATTCCAGACGGTATTGATTCCTGAAGTGAATTCGGGTCAGCTCATCAAACTAATTCGGTCTGA
Organism: Fidelibacterota bacterium; assembly: GCA_004124465.1. Lineage (GTDB taxonomy): Bacteria > Fidelibacterota > Marinisomatia > Marinisomatales > S15-B10 > UBA2125. Next base: position 8,863 of record SCKS01000016.1, on the reverse strand, counting down.
ATTTCTTATTGATGCCATAGGACTTAATATTGTTCGCGGCGAACCGTACCGCAAATCTCAGATCATCGAAAAAGTGGAAGAAATCTTGTAAGGATGAAAAATGACTGATACGTCTGCAGCGACCCCTCTTTCGAGAAAAGATTTTGTTTCAGACCAGGATGTTAGATGGTGCCCCGGTTGCGGTGACTATTCCATCCTGGCCCAAACCCAGAAGACCATGCCTGACCTGGGCGTGCCAAAGGAAAAGTTCGTGTTCGTGGCCGGCATCGGCTGTTCAAGCCGCTTCCCTTATTATATGAATGCGTTCGGTTTTCACACCATCCATGGCAGAGCGCCGGCTATCGCCACCGGTGTTAAAATTGCCAATCCGGACCTCTCAGTCTGGGTCATTACAGGAGACGGCGATGCACTCTCTATTGGCGGGAATCATCTGATCCATGTTTTGAGAAGGAATGTTGACATAAATATTGTCATGTTTAACAATCAAATCTATGGTCTCACAAAAGGACAGTATTCCCCAACGTCGGAGTTTGGCAAAAAAACAAAATCATCTCCCTTCGGTTCTCTTGACCGGCCTTTTAATCCGCCGTCGGTTGCTCTCGGTGCTCAATCAACATTTGTAGCACGGACTATAGATTCACATACGCACCATCTTCAAGAAATGTTGAAAAGAGTTCACGAGCACAAGGGGACATCATTTCTTGAAGTGTACCAGAATTGCAACATTTTCAATGATGGTGCCTTTGCTCATCTCAAAGACAGAGAGGTTAAGGATGATAATGTTCTCGAGTTGAAGCACGGAGAGCCCATGATATTTGGCAAAGAAAAAAATAAAGGAATACGGCTCAACGGTTTTAATCCTGAAATGGTGAAAATCGGGACCGGTATTTCTGCTGACGATCTCCTGGTTCATGATGAGAATAACAGAAACCTGGCGGGGCTGTTGGCCAACTTTACTGAAGATGACAGTCTGCCGACGCCACTGGGTGTCATCTATTCTGAAGATCAGCCTAGATATGAAGAACTGATGATTGAGCAGATTGAAGAGGCTAAGAAAAAACTTGGCGAAGGTGATCTTCAGAAACTGTTAGCAGGGACGGACACATGGGAGGTCGCGTAGACCACCTGCACGAGAGTTCGTCACTTTCCCATCTTTACATCCTCTTAACACCCAATCGGAGAAAGGATTAGATCATGTCTTTTCGAATTGAGAAGGATACTATGGGTGAGATCGAAGTGCCGTCCGATCGGTACTGGGGCGCACAGACCCAGCGGTCACTTCAAAACTTTAAAATTGGCGGTGAGCAATTCCCCAGAGAGTTTATCAGGGCATACGGTCTGGTAAAACAGGTTGCCGCCGAGGTTAACAGTGAAATCGGTGTGTTAGATAAAGATTTGGCAAAGACCATTGGTGAGGCAGCGCAGGAGGTGATTGACGGCAAACTGGACGACCATTTCCCACTGGTTGTCTGGCAGACAGGCAGCGGCACGCAGACGAATATGAACTTCAATGAGGTCATTGCCAACCGCGCTATTGAAATGTCCGGTGGCGAAATGGGTTCTAAGACGCCTGTGCATCCCAACGATCACGTCAACAAGTCACAGTCCACCAATGACACATTTCCATCAGCAATCAATATTGCTGCTGCCATGCAGATCAATGAACATCTGTTGCCCAAAGTGAAAGGGCTCAGGGACGCCTTGACGGCAAAGGCAGAAGAGTTTTCGAAAATTGTCAAACTGGGTCGGACCCATCTTCAGGACGCCACACCCCTGACACTGGGACAGGAATTTTCAGGCTATGCATCCCAGCTGGATCATGCCCTGACGGCTGTTGAAAACGCTTTGCCTCATCTGTACGAGCTGGCGTGGGGTGGCACGGCTGTTGGGACAGGTCTGAATGCTCCTGAAGGGTATGCCGAAAAAGTGGCGGATAGGATTGCCGAGAAAACTGGTTTGCCGTTCAAAACTGCACCAAACAAGTTCGAAGCCATGGGGGCTCATGATTCGGCCGTTGAAATGTCCGGCGCTCTGAAAACAATGGCTGCTTCCCTAAACAAGATCGCCAATGATATTAGGTGGCTTGCCAGCGGTCCCCGCTCTGGCATTGGTGAAATCTCTTTACCTTCTAATGAACCCGGTTCATCTATCATGCCCGGTAAGGTGAACCCCACACAGGCGGAGGCCATCACCATGGTGGCTGCCCAAGTGATGGGAAATGACACAACACTTACTGTGGCCGGTGCATCGGGAAACTTTGAGCTAAATGTTTTCCGTCCTGTTATTGCATTCAACCTGCTTCAGTCCGTAAAACTTTTGGGAGATGCGGCTGACTCCTTCAGTGTGAACTGCGTAGCGGGTATTGAGCCAAATCTTGAGCGAATTGACGGGAATCTCCGTAACTCACTTATGCTGGTAACAGCCCTGACGCCGCATATCGGTTATGACAAGGCCGCTGAAGTGGCCAAAAAAGCACATGCTGACAATTCAACATTGCGGGACACCATCGAGAAGCTAGGATACATGTCAGGCGAGGAGTTTGACGAAAAGGTGAAACCGGAGGAGATGGTTTCGCCCACCAAACGCAGCTGAGAACTTTTCCTCTTTTTTTTCGTTATTTTCATGAAGGAAGCCTGTTTAACGGTTTCCAAATTCATTAATTTCCGATCCTGTGGCTGTGAAAAAGAAAAAGACCTCTTCAACCGGGAAGACAATCTTCCGTGTATTGATCATATTCTTCGGGTTTACTTTTCTGAGCGTCGGTTATTTTTGGACCCTTTCCCGCGATCTCCCTTCTCTGGAACAGCTGGAAAACTATGATCCTGATCTTGTGACGCGCATCTTTTCCGCTGACGGTGTACTCCTGAAAGAGCTCTACACCCAGAGGCGTGTTTTCGTGGATTTGGAGGAGATCCCTGCAGATCTGGTGAATGCGGCAGTGGCGTCAGAGGATCGGCGTTTTTATTCCCATTGGGGAATATCACTTCGTGATGTCATAAGGGCGGTGGTCATCAACGCCATTCCGCCGCCCAGGTTCAGGCAGGGATTCAGTTCAATCACCCAGCAGTTGGCTCGAAATCTCTACGATACCATCGGTTTCAAAAAGACCATCACGCGGAAACTTAAGGAGATGATTACCGCAATTCAGATTGAGCGGACATACACTAAGGAAGAGATTCTTGAGATGTATGTCAACTCGATTCACTTTGGTCACGGCACTTTCGGTGCTCAGGCTGCGGCGAAAAGGTATTTCAAAAAGGATGCTTCAGACCTGACTCTGGATGAATGCGCCATGCTGGTGGGTATATTACCCAGGCCGGCCACCTACAGTCCCATCAATAATCCGGAGCGAGCCATGCGCAGGCGTAATATTGTGTTACGACTTATGCGTAAACAAAACTTGATTACACAATCCAGGTATGCCGAAGCACGGGCCCTTGAACTGAGAGTAACACCCGGAAGAGACGATCTCGGTAAAGCACCCTACTTCACGGAGCACGTTCGCAGGATCCTTGAGCAGGAAGATGAAGCCCTGGACTTGAACATTTACAGGGATGGCCTCATCATCTATACAACACTGGACAGCCGACTTCAAACGGCGGCCGAAAATGCCGTCATGCAAACAGTGGTGGCAAACCAAGAGAAACTCAACAGCCGTCTTTTCAAAGACCGAGATGAGTTCGAGGAACTGGCCTATCTTGGCATCTATCCTGAAGATTCAGTAAAGGTGATGCTGGAAGGGAAGGCGCCTCTTTATGAAGAATTGCGTGACAAGCTTCTTGTGCAGACTGCTTTCGTTGCCGTGGAACCAAAGACAGGACACATCAAAGCCATGATTGGAGGGCGTCCTGATTATTACGATCAGTTCAACAGAGCGACGCAAGCGCAACGTCAGCCGGGATCTATATTTAAGCCATTTATCTACACCACAGCCATTGACAACGGCTACGCTGTTACACATCAACTGCTAAACCAGCCTGTGGTGCTGAACATACAGAGCGCTTCCGGAGAGTGGGAAAAGTGGATGCCCAGCAATTACGATGGAACGACAGGCGGACTCACCACACTTCGGGAGGGATTGAGAAGATCTCTGAACCTTATTTCAGTACGAATGGTGCAGGAGTTGGTACCGCCAGAAGTGGTGGCCAACACTGCCCGCCGAATGCACCTCACCACGCCTATCCGCGCCGTTGACGCAATCGCCTTGGGAACATCGGAGGTCTATCCGCTGGAGATCACTTCCTCCTATGCCACTTTTTCCAACAGCGGTGTCTGGAGCAAGCCTATGGCCATTCAGAGGATCGTGGACAGATTTGGTGTGACTATCAAAGAATATTCACCTCACAGGGAAGAGGTGTTAAGTGAAGAGACCGCTTTCATGATGAACGATCTTTTGCGCACGGTTCTGGATCAGGGGACGGGTGGAAGGGCCAGGTGGATGTACAAGTTCACCCATCCCGCAGGCGGGAAAACAGGCACCACACAGAACTGGACCGACGCGTGGTTTGTCGGTTATTCACCGTACCTGGCGGCAGGTGTTTGGTTTGGGGTAGACGATCCCAAGGTAAGCCTCGGTTCAAAACAGGACGGCTCCCGGGCGGCACTGCCGGCCTGGGCACGGTTCATGAGAGCGGCACACGATAGCATGGGGTGGAAGCACAAGGATTTCCCTCAGCCTGACGGTATTTCAAAAGAAAAGATCTGCACTGTCTCAAAAGACTTTCCCACGCGGTATTGTCCTGTTGAAGAAGAATTTTTCATCACCAAGTATGCCCCTACACGTTCCTGTCGTGTCCATACAGAGGGTTCACCCCGCAGGTCACGGGAACGGTCCGGTTAAATAATCACATCCTCTGGTCTGAAAGGGCTGTCCTCAATCTTCACGGCAGATTTTATCTGACGGCACGCCCGGCTTACAGTTTCTTTATCGCTGCCGTGACAAACGGCTAAAGCACCGCCGCTCTCAACCTCTTCTCCCAGCTTTATTTCGAACCGGACGCCGCCGGACGGATCGATACGTCGACCCAATTTTTCATCAAAAACAGTGACACTGTTGACAGCCCAACCAATTTTTTCTGTATCCATGAACCGGACAACACCGGATCTTTCCGCCTCAACGGTTTTTTCGAAGGGAGGTGTGTGAAAAGTGTCCCCGTTGTGGAGTGAAGACGGATCACCGTCGTGGGTTTCGATCATTTCTTCAAGTTTTGCCATGGCCGAGCCTGAAGAGATGGTTTTTTCAATCGCGGACAGCGGGTTCTTAACGCTGGCGTGTTTGAGAACGGGCTCCGCCAGTGCAGTGACCACAGCCATGAGGTCTGGTTCACCTTCACCTTTCAGGCACGATACCGATTCCTGGATCTCATTCCAAAGACCGGCTTCGCGGCCCAGTGGCTGGTCCATTCGGCTGTAGACAATATTGGTAGAAACGCCAAATTGTTCACCGGCCATTTTCAGTTGTTTGCCCAATGTTTTCGCCTTTTCCACGGTTTTCATGAAGGCGCCATTTCCTACCGTAATGTTCATGGCCAGGACCTCGATCCCTTCAGCAATTTTCTTGCTCATAATGCTGCCGCAAATGAGCGGAGTGGAAGCGACAGTGCCTGTTTTGTCCCGGAGAGTGTACATCTTTCTATCGGCAGGACAGATCTCAGACGTTTGGCCCGAGAGGCTCAGGCCTACCATTTCCACAGTCCGGCGGAATTCTTCCAGAGAGAGGTCAATCCTGTAACCAGGAATAGATTGAAGTTTGTCCAGCGTACCGCCAGTGTGGCCCAGGCTTCTCCCGGAGATCATGGGGACGGCCAGACCGCAAGCCGCCAGGATGGGTGCAATAATGAGTGACACTTTGTCTCCCACGCCGCCTGTTGAATGCTTATCCACCACTACTTTTTCCAGATGGGAAAAGTCCAGCCGTTCACCAGAGGTGACCATAGCCTCTACCACAGACAGCATTTCTTCATCGGTCATATCGTTGTCATAAACGGCCTTCAGCCACACTGTTATCTCTTCATCGTTGATCTTTCCGTCGCTGTAGGCATGAATGATCTGAACAATCTCTGAAGAGGTGTTAGCACCGCCCGCCGCCTTTTCACGGACGATGTTTTCGATATTCATTAGGAGAGCTTTTTCTTTCCCTTGCGGAAAGAAGGAATCTGGAACATGGTTCGTTCGTGTGTTGCCTGGTAAGTCATAACCAGGCCCACAGCACCGAGGACGATATTCGGCATCCACATGGCAACAGCACCATGGAGATAGTTTCGGTCCGCCATTTCTTCACCGCCAATAAGGAAAAGATAGTAGAGCAGCACAAAACCGAAGCTGAAAACGATGGCTGTGAAAAAACCTCCCTTCCGGGTCATAATGCCCAGCGGTGCACCTACCAGAACAAAAACGATACAGGCTGAAGGCAGGGAGAATTTCTTGTGGATTTCCACCGTATAGCGGTTGATGCTTCTTTCGTAACCGGCAATCATCTGGTAATCAGTCCTGACCCGCAGGGAGAGATTTATTAAATCCTGACTTCTACTGATAGAACGATTGGGATCACTGACTGTTTCCTCTTTCTCAATATTCTGCTGCTTTTTGACCAGCGTCATAAGATCTTCCATAGTGGCGGGGATAGGTGTGTCTGGGAAACTGAACTCGAATTCTTTTATAATCCGTTCTTCGATGGCAGCAGTTCTTTTGCGGTAACCGGCAATCTTCTCATGCATCATATTGAGTGTCATTTCCCTGTCTGTGCGGGAGCCGGTCTCTCTTCTTTCCAGCATTAGATCCTCCGCCGGGATGGTAATCCGGTGACGGTCAAAAATGATTCGCCTGTAATTCTGGTAATTATTCACTTCCACTTCGTGGATCTCACCATCGTAGAGCGTTACCATGATGGCGTCATCCAGCGGCCGAAAAGATCCTTCTTTTGCCCGGATGGAGGTCTGCGTCACAGTCCTGTCTTTGCCGTATATATGTACGTCCTGATACCTGTCGCCCCTTTTCCCCTTCACAATGAAACTGTATTGGGGCAGATCATCAATGAAATAGCCCGCCTCCACATTGAGGTCGGGTCGCTTTCGGTAAATATCTCTGGCCAGCATTCTTGCGTTGTGGTTCATGTGCGGAAGCACGGTATTGTTGAACGTCATTAGCGGCACAGCAACGAGGATGGAGAAAGTGAGGGCAGGCCACAGGATGCGGGTGAAGCTGACACCTGAGGAGCGCAGTGCTGTAATCTCGTTGTCTTCGGAAAATCGACCGAACGCCATAAGTGTTGCCACAAGAACAGCCACTGGTGCCGCCAGCGCAATGATCCACGCTGTGTTCAGAAAAAGGTATTCCAGGATAATATCTATGGGGAGTCCCTTACCCAGAAAGCGATCTACTGCTCGGAGGAGGAAATTGGTAAAAAGCAAAAAGATGACAATAAGCAGGGCATAGAGAAAAGGGAGGAAGTGTTCTTTAAGAATATACCGTGTGAGGAGTTTCATGACTGCCAGCTTGATTCAACTAAAAATACAGCTAAGAGATAACCGCATACAAAGGTAATGAGGTTTGAGCCATTAATATATTTAGGCGAAGATCGCCTAATGATAGCGGGTGAGGAACGGGATTCGAACCCGCGACCGCCAGGACCACAACCTGGAGCTCTAACCAGCTGAGCTACCCCCACCAGTGATTTTCCCCATAGCGAGGGGATTAAACTTCCAAAGCCACCAAATGAGCTATCTCAAACTTTGGGTACTCTTCTGTATAGAGAATTTAATGTATTGTAACGGACAGTATGAAACAGTGGTTTGCGAGTTCAGGCCGGTTGTTACACATGTTCCTCCTCATCATCTTCCGGTCTGTATTCCAATATGTCACCTGGCTGTCAGTCCAGTACAATTTCTAAATGTCTGCATTTGCAATCCCCTGATAACTGCAGAAAAATGAAACGGAAAATATATCAACATTTTTTCACGCCTTTTATCCTGTGTACTGGAGTCATCCATGCTCAGACCTATAAAGTAGAAGATTTCGGGCAGGAAAATTTTTATAACATCAATACAATAAATACTATAGAAATCACTTTTGTTGAATCCAATTGGGATCAGATTTTGGATCAGTTGTACGCGGCTGGAGATGAAGAACGACTGGTTGGGACGGCCCTGATCAATGGTGTGCAATTCGACAGTGTCGGCGTGCGTTACAAAGGCAATAGCTCTTATAGATCCAATCAAATCAAGAATCCGTTGAATATTAAACTGGACCACATTATTAACGATCAAGAACTGGACGACTACGGTACGTTAAAGCTGGCCAATGCCTATAAAGATCCCAGCTTTGTGCGCGAGGTGTTGAGTTATGAAATTGCGCGCAAATACATGCCGGCCAGCAAAGCAAATTTTATCAAAGTGTCTATCAACCGTACTTATTTGGGTCTTTACACCAGCGTGCAGTCGGTGGACAAGTTTTTTATGGGAAACCATTTCAACAGCAATGAGAATGCGCGCTTCAAGGGCGAGTTAACCAACGATTCGCCTCAGAATCAAATTAGTGTGTGGGACTATCTGGGTACGGATTCGACCGGTTATTACTACTATTATGAATTAAAATCCGATTATGGGTGGCGTGATCTCGTCGAGTTCCTGGATACGTTCAATAACGATACGGAGAACGTTGGAGACGTTTTCAATGTGGACCGACATTTGTGGATGCTCGCTTTTGATATTCTCATGGTCAATCTGGATGCGCCGATTAATTTTGGCCACAATTACTATTTATACAAAGACGATGCCGGACAATTCAATCCTGTCATTTGGGATTTGAATGAGAACTTTGGTGGATTCAACGCGATTCTTGGACAAGGCGGTGGGCCGGGGAAACC
>SCKS01000077.1 GCA_004124465.1 Fidelibacterota bacterium | reverse complement strand
TTAAACTGGACAAGACAATCCTGCCGAAATCCTTTCAGAAAAATGACGACAAGGTCCGGGGTGAAACGTATGAAAAGCGAGAAAAGTCTAAAACAATTGGTCTCATCATTTCAGCCAGTGGCCCCGATGAAAATATGGGACTTTCATTTCTGAGAGGCGTTCATGAGGCAACGCGAGAAATTCAGAAACGAAAAAATTTTTCCATCTCAACGGAGATCATTGATATCGAAGGAGACCCTCTGAGCGGCGTCCAGGCACTTAAGCATTTGTCACTGAATAGCAACGTTCTGGCCGTTATCGGACCGAGGGGAAATTCCGCCTCTATGGCTGTAGCCGCAGCAGGTAAGGACGGCTCCACGCCACTTCTCTTTCCCACTTCTGATCTGAAAGGACTGTCATTATTGGGCGAAAGCATTTATCAGATGAATACCGATCTTTCTCTCCAAGGGCGTTACGCTGCCCGCTATGCTGCCAAAACACTTTCGGCCGAAACGGTGGCCGTCTTGGCGCCATCTGATAGACTCGGTAAAGAACTGGCGGATGGTTTTCTGAACGAAGCCGATGAACTGGGCGTAGAGATTGTTTCTGTAGAGTGGTACTCTGGAATTCCTGTGGATTTGTCGCCACAGCTGACAGCTTTGCGTAATGTTGCATTTCGTCTTGAGGCAGGAAGACCAAAAAAGATAGAAGGTGAAATTATCTTAGACACCGCTGATAACACTTTCGACATTTCCAGCACTGATTTCTTTGCAGAGGAAGCCGCCGGCGATTTGGAGAAGGAAGAGGTGGATTCTTCAGAAATTGTTTTGTCATCCATCGATGCTGTATATCTGCCTATCCACACCGGTGATATCAATTATGTCACTTCCCAGTTTTCTTCCTATGGACTGGAGACCCAGCTTCTCGGAAATGTGAACTGGTACGATCCAGATGAATTGAATCAGGATATGATCGGTTCAAATCTGCAGGGGATGATTATCTTTACTGACTACCTCCATCCGCAGGAGCAACAATCGGCTGACAGGGCCTGGGAGATTACCAGCGATATCGAGAACAGGGATGAAGTCCGCATGGCTCTGGCAGGATATGATCTTACCGTGTTTCTTGGCGATTATCTTGAATCGGCCGATTCTCGCGCCGCTCTGATGATGAAACTTGAAGGAGCGGTACCGTCGATGGGCTTAAGTAAATATTTTGCTTTTTCTTCTAGCACACCCCGTTTGAACGCCTCCATCCATTTGCTGAGATATGCGAAGAACAGACTAACGCTTGTGGGTGAGTTCGTCGCCGATTCCCTCTACACCTATATTTCAGAAATACCCTGAAAACGATTATCAAGGAAAATTCATTCACCCTTGAGGATCTGTCACTGCATCTGGATGATAAGGTATATGCGTCAATTGTTTATCGGACCGGCAAGAGGAAAGGACGTTTCACCGATCTTCTCGAATTTTCTGACAGATTAGGCAGTAATGGCAAGGTAGCGTATGCCAGGCAGATTCATTCAAATAAAGTAGTTTCTGTAGATGCTCCGGGACTCGTTGGTGAATGTGACGGCCTCATCAGTGACAGCCCGAATGTGGTACTAGCCATTCAGGTGGCGGACTGTCTTCCGATTTTTCTTATTGCGCCCAATGTTTCGGCCATCGGTCTCGTCCATGCAGGATGGCGGGGGACAGTGGCCGGTATCGCCGGAGAAGCCGTTCGTAAATTGAAAGAAGATTTCGGCGTTGATCCGGGATCACTCTCTTGCTTCATTGGGCCCTCCATTCATACTTGCTGTTATACCGTGGGACGGGAGGTTATGGATAAATTTCAAACGGATCACTTAACTGAAAATGGGCCAAATCGCTACAATCTCGATCTCATTAGTGCAAACAGTGCGCAACTGAGTGAAGCTGGAGTGGCTGCTGAAAAAATTACCGTTGATAAACGATGTACACACTGTTCTGAATCCGGGCTGCATTCCTACCGCCGACACGGTGACCGTGCGGGACGGAATGTCTGCTTTCTCAACCTGAAATGGGTCTGATACCACTATGTCTTTTATAAACGCACTCTTTCTGGGCGCTCTTCAAGGCGTAACGGAATTTCTACCGGTGAGTAGTTCAGGTCACCTTGTGCTCATAGCCAAGGGGCTGAATGTCAAACATCCCGGTGTCACCTTTGAGGTGATGATGCATATGGGAACACTCATCAGTATTGTCGTCTGTTTTTGGGGTGACATCAGAGAAATTTTTATGAATGCTTTTCGAAGAAAGGAATTCGATTTGGTCTGGAGTCTTGCAATAGCAACCGCCCCCGTGGCCATTATCGGCTACTTTTTTAAGGCAAATATTGAATCGGCTTTCGACTCGACTACTGTTGTGGGCGTTTGTCTGCTTGCCACGGGTGTGATTCTAGTCAGCACACGTTTTGTGGGGAAAGGCACTGTAACACAGGTTGGATTGGCGGCTGCGTTCATTGTTGGTCTGGCACAAGCCCTTGCTCTATTACCCGGGATTTCAAGGTCAGGGATTACCATATCTACCGGATTGTGGCTGGGTTTTACCAACCGGGAAGCTGGGCGTTTTTCATTTCTCATGGCCATTCCGGCCCTGATTGGATCAGCTGTACTTACGTTACCGGAAATTATTGAAATGGGTAATAAGGACGGATCAACCTTTACTCTGTTGGTGGCCTTCCTATCAGCTTTTGTGGTTGGACTTATTGCGCTGAAGACTCTCCTTGGTATTTTACGCTCTGGCAAGCTCTATCTGTTCAGCGGATACTGCTTTCTCATGAGTGTAGTTGCGCTGACAGTCAGGTTTTGAAATGAACCAAACAATCGCTATAGGGTTTGCCGTTTATCTTTTGCTCATCCTTGGAGTCGGTATTGTCACTGCACGATATAATAAGACTCTTCCCGACTTTTTGCTGGCGGGCCGGCGGCTGGGGCCGTGGATTGTCGCACTGTCAGAACGGGCTTCCGGCCAGAGTGGATGGCTCATTCTGGGATTGACAGGTCTCGCTTATGCCACTGGGCTGGGCGATCCGTCCGGGACAAAATCGCAACCGGCTCTGTGGGCATCCATCGGAGGCTGTTCTGGCGTTGCGTTGTCTTGGATTCTCATCGCTGAAAAACTGAGAAAAGAAACTGAGCAGTTGGGCGCTCTGACACTGCCTCGATATTTTGAGCTTAAATTTCGAGGACACGACCTGGCCATCCGGTTTGTCACCACAGCAATCATCGTTTTCTGTTTTATTTTCTACATAGCGGCTCAGTTTGACGCGGCAGGAAAATCTCTGGAACAAACATTTGGATTTCCGCATTTTACAGGCATATTGCTGGGGGCATCCATAATGGTTTTCTACACTCTCATGGGTGGTTTTTTCGCTGTTGCATGGACAGATTTTTTTCAAGGAATCATTATGCTGGTAACACTGGTTGTTCTGCCTTTGGTGGCTTTGGCCCAAATCGGCGGTATAGGAGGTCTGGTAGATAAAGTTTCAAGCCTTGATCCAGAATATCTTACTCTCTTTGGCGGAAGACGGGGTTGGCCGCTTTTATCTGGTGTTTTGAGTGGTCTTGGTATTGGATTGGGCTATCTCGGTCAACCTCACGTATTGATAAGATATATGAGTATTCGATCGGTGAGTGATGTAGGAAAGGCGAAAAGTGTGGCAATTGGTTATGCTATTCTGACTTACAGCGGTGCTGTCCTTATGGGAATTGTGGCGCTGGCCTATTTTGGTGTGGGGCACTTTTCTGATCCTGAAAAGATGATGCCGGGACTGGCCACAGCCATTTTTCCGGCCTGGTTCGCAGGTATCCTTATCTGTGGCGCCCTGGCCGCCATGATGTCCACCGCAGACTCTCAATTGCTTGTTACAACTTCGTCTGTGACGGAGGATATTTATCACCAAAGTATCAATCCCCGTGCGAGTCAGTCGCAACTGGTTTTTCTTTCAAGGATGGTAACCTTTGTCATCGGCGTTGCAGCAATTTCGCTTGCTCAGCTACCATCTTCTATTTTCGATAAAGTTCTTTTTGCCTGGGGAGGACTGGGCGCCGCGCTGGGCCCTCCGCTGGTGTTCTCCCTCTGGTGGAGAAGAACCACTCGAAATGGTGTGTTGGTAGGGATGATTCTCGGCTTTTTCACTGTGATCGTTTGGGACAACTTTTTCAAATGGACTGGCGTTTATTCACTTCTTCCAGGCTTTGCTCTTTCAACAACTGCTGTCTATATAGTGTCGCTACGCGACAGAGCGGAGATTCGTTAATTCTGATATGAAGCAAAAAAGTTTGAGACAAACTGTTGATGAAATGAGGGGAGGTAAAGTGGAGCCAGTCTATTTTTTGAACGGTAACGACTATTTTCTTCAGTCTCTTTTTGTCGATGAAGTGATGGCGGCGCTCACAAAAGATGAGGCGCCTGAGAAAAGCTATTTTTCAGCCGAATCTGTCGATTATACAGCGGTGGTGACGGATCTCTTCTCCGGTTCTCTTTTTGGTGGCAAAAAGCTGGTGGTCCTCCACAACCCGACCAGAATGAGTGGAAAAACAAAGGACGATTTCTTCGACTATTGCCGGCAACCTAATTCCGATAATTCCCTTATCGTCATCCTGGACAAAGTGGATAGACGCTCGGCGTTTACCAAGAATCTCTCACAGATTGTACCACCTATTAGCACGTCGCCGCCATTTCCTGACAAGATGGCCAACTGGATCGAATTTCTCCTGAAGAAAAATGATCTTTCAGCCACAAAAGCTGCCAGAGAGCTGTTATTGGAGCTGAGCGGTGACTCAGTCTACCACATTGCCAATGAGATCGAAAAAATTAAGATTGGCCTCTCTGAAGGTAGTGAGATTGAAGAGAGCCATGTGGCGGACTTTTGTGGGTGGGAACGGGAATATTTCCCCTGGCATCTGTCAGATGCTGCCGGAAGTAAGGACTTCCACAAAAGTATCCTCATCGGGAAAAGCCTTCTTCACCATGGTGTGGATGTGGCATCCATGGTTACCCAATTGGCAACACTTTTTCAGGAACTTTACTTAATGAGCCTGCCTGACGGACAAGAAAGTGATCTTCCTCGAACAGGTTGGCTAAATCAAATTCTTACTCGGAAACTTCCTACATATTTCAATAACTTCTCACAAAATGAACTGGAACAGATTGTGAAAGCTTTAGGCGAAGCCGATAGAAATATCAAGACAGGAAAGGGTTCTGGTGAAACACTACTTGTCCCACTACTCCACAGAATTGCGGTAGGTTATGCCTGACAAAGTTCAGTACAGCGACAAGGAGCTGATCTTAAGATTTCAGCAAGGGGACGAACTTGCTTATGTTGAGCTTGTTAACCGGTATCGCGACAGGCTCATAAACTTTGTCTTCCGATTTGTCGGATCCTTCGAGGAGGCCGAAGATATTGTTCAAGACACATTTGTAAAACTTTATCAGAAGAAAGATTATTATCGTCCCATCAGCGCATTTTCAACTTGGATTTTCACCATCGCCTCCAATTTGGCCAAAACAGAACTGAGAAAGCGAAAACGACGCAAGGTTTCTTACCTCAGTCAAATCGGAATGGAAGAGAAAGATTTCGACATTCCGGTGGAGGACACCACAGATGAGGAAACTGTAGGTGAATATACTGAGTCTCAAATTCAGGATGCCATTCAGTCTCTTCAGCTTCATTTTCGCACCGCTCTCATACTGCGAGATATTGAGGAACTTTCTTACGAGGAAATCAGTAAGATACTCGATGTTCCACTTGGAACGATTAAATCGAGAATTAACCGTGCAAGACTACAGTTACAAGAAAAGCTTAAACATGTTCACAAAGATAGGAGGACGCCTATTTGATGGATTGTTACGAGTTTCAAGACAAAGTATCAGCATATATCGAAAAAGAACTCACCCTTTCTGACGTCAACAGATTTGATCAGCACCTTGAGTCGTGTAGAATCTGTGCGGTAGCATATAACGGCGTAAAGTCAGCCGTTCGAGCTATCAGAGGATCGGAGCGGGTTGCTGTATCAAGCGGCTTTAATGATCGGCTTCTTGGAAGATTACAGCGTGAGAAAGCCAAACCGGTGAGTAAGATCAGCAGACTGGGTCGTGGACGTAGAATATTCGGCTATGAGCCCCGGTACGCATTTGTCTCCTTGGCGGCCGTCGCACTTATCGTCGTGCTCACCATCGGTATACTGCCGGATGGTGGCGGCAAAATTAATCCCAATCCGTTGCCGCTCTCTACGCAGCAGAACGTGAATGATACCTTTCAACCGACCATGAGAAGTGGTACGCCCGCCGCGCCGACGCTCGTTTCTGATGAGCTGGAGGAAGATTCACTGGCTACACCAAAAGACAAGACGTTGAAAACTCCACAAGACTTCAGTGGGAAGATTCAACTTGTAAAAAACAAGAAAAAGTAAGTTTCACGCTTTCTTTCTTTTTCTCCTAAGCAACTTTAATTTCCCGGTGTGAGCAGGATTCGACACGCCTTTTATTCTGACAATAGTAGAAAACTCGGCATTATTCTTGCGTTTGCTGTTCTGTTTCTGTTATTTGTCTATCCCAACCCGGAAGGACTCATTTTCGGACTGCTTCGCATGGCCTTTCTGGGGCTGGCTGTTTTTCTTTTCATACAGTTTTATCAGCAAGAAAAAAAGATAGGATCTACAAATTCTGGAAAAGGTGGTGACGTAAGTGAGGAACACTTCAGTTTCATTAAATGTCTGGAGGCTTTTCAAGATGATCTCGACATTTCCAGGTCTAGAGAGGAGTTGGTTGAATCCATCGCTGATTTCTGTACAGAAAACTTCATTTACGATAAGCTAACTTTGATTTTCCTTGATACTGAAAAAAAGGACGTGGCCGTGGCCGTGGAAGTGATGGGATATAAGGATG
>SCKS01000015.1 GCA_004124465.1 Fidelibacterota bacterium | reverse complement strand
GCTAATGTTTTCTAACAGAATTCTAGTCAGTCTCTTGTTTTTTTCCTAGCACCAGGAGTGTTATATCCAGCCATTTAAAGATTTGATATCTGATTAAAATATTTATCCATTTTGGTGGTTTTTTATGGAAAAAAAGTGTGTAAAGAATTTGGATTTTTGATTTGCGTTTTGCAAGTTTAGCAAGCTCGTAGATGGAGCTCCAAACCTCGGAACTCCCTCAAATTTGATGTGCAAAATACACTTACCACTTAGGGAGATATACCTATGAAAAAGATAATTCTATCATCTGGTCTAATGTTTTTTCTTCTTACTATCCCCGTATCACTGTTTGCTCAGGCAACAGTGTCTGGCCGGGTAACAGATGCTGAAACTGGACAAGGTCTTCCAGGAGCAAATGTTGTAATTGAAGGTACTGATTTTGGTGCTGCCGCCAATGTAACTGGAGATTATTCCATATCAGATGTTCCTGCAGGTACTCAAACTGTAACCGCGTCGGTCATTGGTTATGGTTCTGGGAGCACCACTGTAACCGTGCCTTCTTCTGGATCAGTTACAGCAAACTTTTCTCTTTCTAGCGAGGCAATAGAACTTTCCGGATTGGAAGTATTAGCTTCTCGTGCCGATGAGAAAACACCAGTTGCTTATACTAATGTCACAAAAGCGGACATGGAATTCCGCCTTGGATCACAGGATATCCCCATGAGTCTTAACATGACTCCCAGTGTCTATGCCACACAGCAAGGTGGTGGTGCTGGAGATGCAAGAATCAATATTAGAGGTTTCAATCAACGGAATATCGCTGTTATGATTAATGGAGTACCGCAAAATGATATGGAAAACGGCTGGGTCTATTGGTCTAACTGGGATGGTGTGGGTGATGCTGCACATTCTATCCAGGTGCAGCGCGGATTAAGCGCGGTGAACCTTGCTGCTCCTTCCGTCGGTGGAACAATGAATATTATCACTGATCCAACAGCTCATTCTAGAGGTGGAAAATTCAAACAGGAAGTTGGTGCCGGTGGCTTTGTGAAATCAACGTTGAATTATAACACCGGGCTCATTGGTGGTAAAATGGCTTTCAGCGGTACTCTCGTTCGTAAAACTGGTGATGGTGTTATCGATAAAACATGGACCGACGCCTGGGCATATTATTTTGGTGCCAGCTACGCCATGAATGAAACAAACCGTTTCGAATTATATGCGGTTGGTGCTCCTCAGCGCCACGGCCACAACCTCTACAGACAGAATTTGGGTGCTTATGACTCGGATTTTGCTGCTTCTGTAGAGGGTTATGATGCCAGTGCACTTGGGAGTGATGGACAATTTCGTGATGAAGGTGAGGTTAATGGTGTCGGTTTTGGTCGTACGTTTAACCAGAACTGGGCGCCTGTTTCCTCTTCCTATAAAGGGAAACAATACTATTATATGTATGGTGCGAAAACGGTGGATCGTTATAGCCCAGACTTTATTAATGAAAGAGAAAACTTCTTTCACAAACCGTTAGTTAATTTGAACCACTTTTTAACCATCAACAATAATATGAGACTTTCGTCGGTTCTATACTGGTCTGGTGGTTCCGGCGGTGGTACAGGAACCTATGGTAAAATTCCAACGATGGATGCTGATGGAAATCTTGGGGATGACGATTACAAATTCTACTATGGGCGTTCTCCATGGGTCAGGGACTGGAATGCATTGATCGCGATGAATTCTGGTTCTGATGCTACAGTCTATGTAGATAAAACGGCTCTTTCCCGCGATCCCGGTCAATCAGTTGGTATTCTAAGAAATAGTATCAACCGTCAGAACACTTATGGTCTCATATCCAAGCTGAACTTGGATATGAGTGATGCATTGAGACTGCAGTTTGGTGTTGATTGGCGAACGGCTGGTATTGAGCATGCTCGTGAAGTGCGTGACTTGATGGGTGGTGATTATTATATGGACTTCGCTGATGATAACTCACCAGACGGTAAGAAAGTTGGGTTAGGTGATATAATCGCATACCATAATGAAACCACCGTTGACTGGATTGGAGTTTTTGCTCAAGGAAACTACACGGCCGGTCCTATATCAGCGTACGGTATGGCGGGTTTCTCCTCCATTGCCTATTCATATCAGGACCATTTTACTGTTGCGGATGAAAAAATCGTAGCTGACCCTATTTCCGCTATGCAGTTCAAAGGTGGCGCCATGTATGATCTGAATGAGAGCATGAGCGTGTTCGCTAACTTTGGTTTGGTGGAAAAACCGCCCATCATGGATAACGTCATTTACTTTGATGGTACTGTAGCTTCGGATCCGGCTAACGAGAAATTCCAGAGTTTTGAGGCCGGAGCTAATTACAGTAGTGGGATATTTGGTGTAAAGACGAGCTATTACAATACTGACTGGATTGACCGTAACCTCACGAAAGCGGTTTCATCAGGTCAAGGATCCAGTGGTGATACGGACGTTATTTTCCTGTCAGGCATTAATCAGAACCACAGTGGCATTGAAGTTGATGTATCAGCTCAATTAATGTCTATGCTTCGCCTAGACGCAATTGTGAGTCTGGGCAACTGGAAGTTCGTGGGTGATGCAAAAGGTAACTATCAAGAGGATGAGTTTAATGAACAAGGCCAGGTTATTGGTCAAACCACAACGCAATATAATTATGCTCTTGATGGGTTAATGGTGGGTGACCAACCCCAGACAGGTTATATCATGGGTGTAACCCTTACACCTATTTCTGGGTTAAGAGCTCAAATCCTCTACAATATATATGATAAGAACTACTCAGACTGGGGTCCTTCAGCACGTGAATACAGTGGTAGTGATTCTGAAGCAGACAGAGAGCAGGTATGGGAAGCTCCCGGATATTCGAAAATGGACGTGCATGTCACCTATGACCTTCCGACAATGGGCGGCTTAAACCTCCAGGTTTTTGCTCATGTGTTCAATGCTCTTGATGACGTTTATGTGCAGGATGCTACCGATCATAGTCAATACAATAGTTATGGGGATAAAGTCCACGCCGCACATAATGCTGAAGTTTTCTTGGGTGGGCCCAGATACTTCAACGCAGGTATAAGTGTACGATTCTAACTAAATCATATAAGATCAAAATGAGAAAAGCCCCGCTTCGGCGGGGCTTTTTATTTATAGCCAGGATTACTTTTGGAATAAGAATCAGTTTGTTTTCTTTACCTCTCGATGGAGTATTCCTCCTTTGGGATCGCGGATAAGCGTTACCAGTTCATTCCGCTCAGAATCGAAGATATACTCGATCGTCTCCAGCAGTTTTCCCTTGGCGTCAAAGAACTCTTTTTTCAGGAGGCGTTCGTTTTCATTGAACACCAGTTGATGACTGCCCATTTTTGTGCTATCCGCCAAATAATATTCTGATGTAGTGTATCTGAAACTTACAGGGTTAAGACTATCACCTTCCGTTTCGTATCTGTGTTTAAAGCGGTAGAAATAGTACATATTTCCCACAGGATCAGTCACCACGGTCTCGAACGGCCTGTTTAAACGATTGTGTTTAAAATCAGCAATCCACCCCTGTTTCATCTCACTGGCGGAAGTGTGAAAGAGGTGAGGATCCAAAACAGTGAGAGGCTGCTGTGTTGAGAAAACAATGGAAAGGTGTGGTTCTTTCTCGCCTTCCCGCGTCATGAAATAATACGTCCAGAGGTGCCTGTTTCGCCTGCGGAAAAATTCCACTGTTCTTATGGCTGACTCTTCCTCAAAAGAGACCCTGTAGAACGGCAGACTGCCAATTTTGGAGGAGGACAGTTGTCCACCCAGTTTTCGGGTATGGGGATTCCATCTGCGGTAATACTTATAAGGTGGTCGGGGGCGAGGGAAAATCTCCCGCTTGCGCATTTGTGCAAGGATGCGGTCGCCGTTAGGATAAAATTCTACCTTTATCAATCTTCCCTGGGCGTTGTAGGTAGCTTTAAAATGGTTGATTTTCTCAGCTTCCTCCTCTGGAACTTCTTCTTTTAACAGCTCACTTCGATGAAGGTCAGTTTTGAAATATTTAACGCTTCTTTTCTCCTGTGCCAGTAGAAAAGAACCAAAAACTAAAACAACAACAAGGTATGAAAAGGACTTCATAGTTCTGATGCGATCATTCGTTATTTTACAGCTTCCAGGAGAGTTTTCCGTTTGGTTTCCAGATCATTCATCTGTTGCCGGAGATTCATAACAGAAACCACAGCTTCGCTAGTGTCCTCACCGGCCCGCTCCATATCGCGAAGTTTTATTCTCGCCTGTTCAATCTGATCCTTCAAAGGATTTTTCTCCAGCGTGATAAGGCAATCAACCGCCACACGGTGAGCATCCTCATCCGTGGTCGTTTCAAGAAGCAGACGTGAGGCCCGTTCTCTCTCTTTTTTTTCTTGGAACAGGTCCAGAGCACCTGAAAGGTTTGAATCACCGTTTTGATTTTCCGATTTCAAAAGATAACCGGCTAACGTCTTCATGACAGGATCAGAGAAAGTTTCGAGGTTGGTATTATGGCGCAAAAGTTCCACCACCTGGCTGTTACCACTGGCCAACAGTTTAATGATTTCACGTTCGGCTTTTTCCGTTTGAGAACCGGGCCCCGTATCGGACTGTGCACCAGGCGTTTCCTGCTGCCGGCGCGGTCGGCGCATGTTCTTTTTCAGGATTCTTAGAATGGCTTCTTCGTCCACAGCCATTCGTTCCGCCACCTGTCTCACCATATCTCTCTGGATAATCTCATCCCCGATTCCCGCCAGTTCAGTTGACATTTCTTCTACCAACCGGGACCGCTCAGAGGCGTTAGATAGATCCCGCGGTGTATGCTCAAAATGGAAAGAGATTACATCTCGAGCCTTTGCCTGACCTTCTTTGAAACTGTCAACGCCAGATTCTTTCACCCAACTGTCGGGATCTTTTTCTTCTGGTAATTCCACAATTTTGGGTGTGACGCCACCTTTCAACAGACTGTAGCCGGCAGTAATGGATGCTTTTCGACCGGCAACGTCACCGTCATAGGCGAGGTAAACAGTGTCGGCAAACTTTCTTAGCTGGGACACCTGACCGGAAGTGAAGGCCGTTCCTGAAGTGGCGGCGATGTTGGTGATGCCGTTCTGATAAAGTTGTAACAGATCCATGTAACCTTCCACCACCACCAAAATGCGATCCTGCCTGGCGGTATCTTTTGCTCGGGAAAGACCGTACAATATTTCTCGTTTGTTATAAATAGGTGTCTCAGGTGAGTTTAAATATTTGGCGTCGCTTTCACCTGACATATCCCTGCCTCCAAAGGCCACCACGCGGTCACCACGGTTAGTGATAGGGAACATGAGCCTGTTTCTGAAACGGTCGAAAACACCTTTATCGGTCTTGGTGAACAACCCGCATTTTTCTATCACTTCCGATGTCATTTTTTTTGACTTTGCCACGCTCAGAAGATGATCCCAGCCGTCGGCGGCATAACCGAGATCAAACATTGTTACAGTTTCATCTGACAAACCACGATCTTTCAGGTATTTTCGAATTTTCTTTCCTGTTTCTGAATCAAGGTTCTTTTTGAAGAAACCTACCGCCGTTGTGTGGATATCGTAGAGTTGACTGAAAAACTTGTTGGAGCCGTCATCTTGCTGAAGGTTGAGATCGATACCGTACCGTTCCGCCAGTTTTTGGACTGCTTCCATGAAACTGATTTTTTCATATTCCATGAGAAAAGTTATGGCGTTGCCGCCGGTTCCGCATCCGAAGCAGTGATATATCTGCTTGTCCGGTGCTACGCTGAATGATGGTGTTTTTTCAGTATGGAAAGGGCAGAGGCCGAAATAGTTCCGTCCGCGTCGTCGCAACTCAACATAATCGGAGACCACATCAAGGATCTCAGCAGAATCCCGAATCCGGTCGATGGTATCCTGGGGAACCCGGGCCACTTTTATTTATTCTCCATTTTTTCCCTTACCCACATTTCACTATTGCGGACGGAATCTTCAAGGTGGAATGCCACCACGATTCGGTTACGTACACCACTGGAATTCTGATAGACGTAAGAACGGGTCTTCATTTCTGAAAAGTAGTCAGCGTTGGGGAGAACATCAACCGACCAGCAGAGAATGATTGTCATGATGGATGCCTTCACAGCACCCACAGCGACACCAAGGATCCTGTTTGCCGACCGGATTCCCCGGGCAAGGAGAAACATCTGAATAAATCGTGTCAGCACTCTTGTTGAAAGTAGTGTTATTATGAAAACAATTGCGAATGAGCCTGCTAGTATGAGCCGCCCATCAACGGGAATCCAGGGATAAAGATTCATAGCGATAATGTCATGAAACTGAAAAGCCACTACTGATGCCAAGATGAGTCCCGTCAGCCGTCCAATTTCTTCCAGAAAGCCGCGTTTGTATCCCACATATCCGAATCCGATGAGTAGAAAAATTGCAGTGAGGTCAAAAGGGTGAATCAACCGGAAAGCCTTGTTCTTACCAGCTCCTGTACAGTACTACCATCAGCCTGGCCTGCCACGCGTTTCATCACCTCTGGCATTACTTTTCCCATATCCTGCATGGATTCAGCACCTGTCTCATTAATGACTGAGTCGACGATTTCCGCTAAAGCTTCCTTTGACATTTGATTGGGAAGATATTCCTCAATGATAGCCAATTCATTCAGCTCAGCTTCGGCCAGTTCATTTCGGCCACCCTTCTCATACATTTCAGCAGATTCTTTCCGCTGCTTGGCGGCCGTCTGAAATACTTTTATAATTTCGCCATCATTCAGATCGTCCCCTTTCTCGATCGATTTCTCTTTCAGTTTTGCTAGCAAGGTGCGGAGGGTACGGACCCTGTCACTGTCACCTGATTTCATGGCGGCCTGCATGGTAGACTGTAGATTGTTAACCAGAGTCATAGATTTACCTCAGAGTTACAGACTTGGGAAATTGACACCTTCGAAGTGTGAAGTCAAGGTGTTTTGATACGATTCAAGACGATGTGACGTGGAGTGATCCTTTCGTTTCATCCCCCAGTCCAAGCATCAGTTCATCGCCGTCATGAAGGGGGCCCACGCCGCTGGGTGTACCGGTGAAGAGGAAGTCACCATCTTGAAAAGTGACAATTTCTGAAAGTACTGAGATCAGTGTGGAGATATCAAATACCATATTGCTCACATTACCCCGCTGGACTTCGACGCCGTTTATTGTGAGCCATAAGTCCTGTTCCAGCTTTTGCCAGTTAACAGTTTCTCGGTCAGTGATCACCGCGGCGCCGGGAAACGACTTGGCGTCAAACCAGGGGAGGCCTTTTTCGCGTCTTTTATTCTGGCGTTCCCTATCGGTAAGATCCAGGCCGAGACACCAGTGCGAGATATGATTCAGCGCCTCACTTTTCGGGATGCTCTTCCCACTTTTTCCGAAAATCATAACCAGTTCAAGTTCATAATGGATCTCTCGCCCTCTGGGAATTTTGATAACATCACTTGTTGAAAGACAAGATGATGCCTTCTGGAAGAAGATCGGATCTTTTGGTACTTCATTGCCTAACTCTTTAGCATGCTTGGCGTAGTTCTGTCCCACACAAAAAATGTTCATGTTTTCCTCTCTTTTTTTCTGGCTGCAGGGAAGAGGATATTGTTCAAAATCAGACGGTAGCCAGGAGAGTTTCGATGCAGTGCCAGATCTGTGGGAGGATCACCTACAAAGTGCTGGTAGTCTTCCGGGTCGTGGCCGCCCAGAAAGGTGAAGCTTCCTCTTCCGTAGTTACCGTGTAGATATTTCACCTGTTCATCCCCTTCAACTTCTCCCATGATCAGCACATGATTCTTGATGAGAGATCTGCGGAAGCCGGTTGTCTGCCCCATGAAACCCTTCACAATACCCACGTGGTTCTGGGTCAGCATAGCGGGAACAGGGTCGTACTTTGCTGAAAACTCGAACAGAGTGAAGTAGTCCGCTTCAGCGCCACGGGTGGTAGGGCGATCGCTGGGTGGCACATCGATATCGGAAAATTCATACACAAACGGATCGGTGATGATAGTGAATTCCCTGAAGGCGAAACTTTTGCTATAGTCCATTCTGTTCTCGGCATTGGGATCAGCAGGGGTTCCGTCTATAACAGCTTCGGTGATGTCTACACCCTCCGCTGCCAGGGCAATATCGTAGGAGTCGGTGGCGGAGCACATGGCAAAAAGGAAACCGCCTTTGCCAACGTAATCCCGAATAGTCCTCGCCACAGCTTTCTTTTCCTCACTGACTGAGGTGAATCCCAGCCGCTTAGCCATAGTTTCAAACTCCTGTTGCTGATCAACGTACCACGGGGCGTTGTGAAAGTTGCGGTAGAACTTGCCGTACTGGCCCGTGAAATCTTCGTGATGGAGGTGGAGCCAGTCAAAACGGTCCAGCTTACCGAGAAACACTTCATCGTCCCACAGCATCTCATAGTCCACCTCGGCGTAGGTGAGGGCCAGAGTAACGGCGTCATCCCACGGCTGTTTGCTTGGCGGCGTATAGATGGCAATTTTCGGTGCTTTCTCCAACAGAACAACTTCCATATTGTTGGCGTCAACTTCAGCATAGATACCGATGGCTGACTGATCATCCATCGATTCCACGGTAACACCCCGAATCCTTGCTTCCTTGGTAATTGCGGGAAATTCATCCAGCATAAATGAGCCGCCGCGGTAATTCAGAAGCCACTCCACGTTGATGTCTTGAGTGAGGATCCAGTAGGCGATACCGTAAGCTTTCAAGTGATCCTTTTGAGCCAAGTCCATAGGGATAAGAATTTTATTTCCTGAGAGGAATGAAAAAGATAATAAAACTATCAACACAAACCGTTTCAATTTGATTCATTCCTTTTTGTGATTTCGCGAAGACGATACCGTACTGGCTCTGTCAGCAGACTTTCGGGATACTCTTCCAACACCTTGAAATACCACACCTCCGCTTCTGAGCTATTGAAGAGATATCGGTCATACACCTCGCCTGTCATTACAGTGGCCAGATCCCCCAGGGGGGAATCTTGGATGGCGACGAGCAGCTCTACGGTCCTGGTGTATTCCCCCAGCTCAAGTGTCAGCTGCGCCCGGCGGAAGGCCGCCTCGTCGGCGATGGACGTTTCAGGATAGACGTCTACCACAGATCTGAAGAATGAGGCGGCCTCACCGCGCTTGCCTTGCCGTTGAAGCCGTTCAGCTAAAACGTAGCTCTGAAACGCATCCTTATCAATCTGATCGCCCTGAACGTAATTTTCTTCAATAAATCCTTTTAGCTCAAGAGCATCGTTAAAGTAGGGATCGCCCAACTTCAAGGAAGAGATTAACTCGTCCAAAATCACAACAGTGTTATCAATATTACCGTAGAAAAAGTGAATCTGGCACAGTTTGAACTTAAGTGATTGTTGTTCTTTTTCTTGTTCTGTTGATGCCAATGCATCCTGGATATGTTTCAGACCACGTGGAAAGTTATTTTTCGCCATCAAAACATCAGCTAACCTGAGATTTGAATGGAGAACCAGATCTCTATCTTTTGTTGCGCTAGCGGCAGCCGTGAAGGAGGCCATGGCTCCGTCGAAGTCCCGAGTAATCTTGTATTTAATCTCACCAAGCCGAAAGTGCGCCTGGGGAGGGAATGTAGTGGAAGGCAGGGTGACCAGGATAGAGTCATATAGCGAGAAAGTGTCCTCCAGCGGTTTTACTTCTATGGTTTTAAGTGTAGAGAGATGATCTTCAAAGAACATATTACCGGGAAAGTATTCCGCCAGCGGCGCCCATTGCTGCCCTGGCGTAATCTGCTGCTCGTAGGTGAGGGCGAGCCCGTAAAGCGCCTCACCGGTGATTCGCTTGAGATTATTATCATTACGGGAGAAGGGAGCACTTTTAAGGGCATCCAGCACCACCGTGAACGCCTTCAGGGCGAGGGGGAGAGATTGCTCCTTCCTGAGATTTTGGGCAAACTTGATCCACCGCTCCATATCTTTCACTTCAGTCACGCCCAGTGCCAGGTGCTGATTGTAAGCGTCGGGATAGCGCTGGACTTTGAACAGAAAATCACTGTAGAGTGAGCGGACAACGTCCTCATTCATTGGAATATTATTCATCAGAGCGGTTTCGATCTTTTTGTGACTCTCCTCTCGGTCAGACATTCTAAGAATTTGAGATGATACCGTCCGAATTTGTTCAGGATGGTATGACCCATATGTAACAAATTCATCTGTTGCAGCGGCATAATCGAGATTACGCATATGGATGTTTCCAAGCTCCAGGCTCAAGAAGGAAGGGTCATTGAAATGTTTTCGGCCTGACACTACCAGGGCATCCAGCTCTTCGTCTAGACTGTGCTTCAGGTACATCTGGATCAGCATATAATGGATTGACCTCGTTTCGCCAAACTGCAGGAGAAGATTGTTCCAGAACTGTTTTGCTTTGTCCCGCTCCTCCATGAGAAGAAAAACTTCTCCAAGCTCAACATGGCTCTGTAGGTCTCTACTGAAGATACCCACTCTTTCAAGCAGGAGCGCTTTCAGATCTTCATACCTTTCCTGTTTCCGGAAAAGAGCCTTTAACTGTAGGAATATCCGGGTATCTTTCGGATTGGCATCCAACAGTTCCAGGTAGATGGTCTCGGCCGCTTCCAGTTCACCAATTCGCTCAAGACGAATGGCTTGGCGGAAACGGGCTTCCTTTTTATCTAAAAGAGGCAGCGTTTGTGGAACTTGCCCGATGGAGATTGTTACAGCAAACAGAAGGAGTAAGATTTTAACGGTTTTCATTATTCTTCTCTCCCGAAATGTCACCTGAATCCACCAATGAATTAAAATATCTTCGGATCATTTCCTGGTAATCCCTGGGATAGCCTGCCTTCATTGCCGTGTTCAACGCTTCGATGGCCAGGTTGCGGCGCTGACCGAGATCGGTCGGCAGGCCCGCCGGCCCTTGGCGCTCAATATCGCCGACGGTGACAGCACGTCTTTTTTCTGTCATCTCTTGTTGGCGGAGAGATTTCTGAGCATCCAGCATGCGGGTCAGGATGCGGCGCTGTCTTTCGATAGTTCGGCGGTTCACGCTGTTTCTGTCAAAATCTTTGATCACATCTTTCATTTCATCGGCAATGCCGCCGAGCTGTTCACCTCCTTCATTGGAGCCTCTCATTTCCTTCATCAATTCTTCCAGCGATTTCTTCAGCTGAGCCTGATCTCTCTGGAGGCGGCGCATGAGTTGCTCCTGAGAAACAGCGGCCATTTGACCCAGTGCCAACTGAAGCGTCTGTGCATTGATTCCTTCCTGGGCCGCCGCCATTTGCTTCATTCTTTCAAGAAACTGCTCAAACCCGGATGCCGAACCAGACTGGCGAATCTCCTCCATTGCAGCAATGATAGCCAGAGCGGCCTCGTTCAGCGCCTCTACTGTTTCATTCTGTTTCCTGGCGGACTCAGAGCCATTCCGCTCTTCAAGCTTCGTGAGTGATTCATTCATACCAACAGATGTCCGGCCGATGGCTTTTCCCATCTCCGGAGTAATGGCAAAAGTTTCCCGGGAAAGTATCATAAGGCTCGAGATGAGCTGGCTCAGCTGATCTCGGAGCATTTGCTGGCGGGAGGCCATCTGCCCTAACCTCGGGCTGTTCCTTGGGAGGTTCCGAGTGTCGGCACGCAGCTGTTCCTGCTCTTTTGAGATAAAGAGCGTGTTTCGGAGAACCTTCTCAAAGCGCTCCGCCATGGCATCCGCCGTCTGAGTCCTGAAGCTTTCTGAAATATCATTTACTTCAGTCTGGAGGGACCGCAAATTCTCAGACGCATCCTCTGTAGACTCAGAAGCTCTTTCCATATTGCCGCGTCGGAGAGAGTTTTGAGCTTCCTGCATTTTGTCCGAGATTTTCTCTGCATTTTCAGATTTGGAAAGACGTTCAAGTTCGCCGGAGGGCATGAAGGCAAATGGTTCCATGGCATCCGATGCTTCCTTCATGAGATTTTTCAGTCGCTCGTATTCTTCTCTATTCCGATCCTGTTGAGTTGAAAGCCGCCCGCTATTTTCATCATCAATTTCCGTAGCCACTTCACTGGCCAGCTTTTCCTGCTGCTCAGTAAGATTGTCGAGCCGTGTCACCAGCTCATCCATTTTCTGCTCAGCGCGGATTCGTTTAAA
This sequence comes from Fidelibacterota bacterium, assembly GCA_004124465.1. GTDB lineage: Bacteria > Fidelibacterota > Marinisomatia > Marinisomatales > S15-B10 > UBA2125. The sequence goes on along the minus strand of SCKS01000015.1, from coordinate 8,823 downwards.
AATTTCGATGAACCGATCAAGCTGCGCTTCCATGGCAGCACTGTTACCCTGGAAATCTTTCAGCGCCTTCATAAGCTCGTCTGAAGAAAGACTTTCCATGGCGTCATTCAGTCCCATCATCGATTCCAGCATTTCCGGCGAGACAATATCCTGAAGAAGTTCATTAAGATTCTTGAATTTTTCCATCAGATCACTGGAGAAGAGTTCGTGCTTCTCCGCCTGTTCCGTAATCTGGTTTACTGCATCCTGAAGTGCCTTCACTTCCTCCAGTTTCTCCCTCATCTCTTCAACGGACTGCCGGAGCGTCTGCCTGTCTTCCCACTCCAATTCTTCCGTTTTTAGAAGCCTCAATTCGACCTCTTCGACTGCATCATTGATCTCTTCCAGATCCCGGAGCATTTCACTTAAATCTTTTTCCAGCAAATCTTCTCCCTGCTCCGTTCTGGCGAAAAGATCTGCTAAGGAGGGAAATCTTGCTGTGAACTGCTGTGAAAGGGATTTTTTCGGGCCGGAGACCAGATCATTGTCGTACAATTCAAAATGGAACTTCACCTCGTCTTCGGGCATGAGCTGTAGAAAACTCAAATCCCAGATATAGAATACATCCTGAGATGTGACAACTTTAGACAGGGTGGGGATTGTCTGGACGCTCACCAGGTCCCGGGAACCGACGTAATCCGGATGTTCAGTTTCATAGACAATCTGTAGATTTGAAAAACCGAAGTCATCCTGGATGTGGAGCTGAACAGGCACGGAAAATTCGCTCCCCAGTTCTGTAATTTCTGATGGCATGAGTACTTCAATAGAAGGGAAAGCGTCGGGGATGGGGAGTACCCGGTATTCAATGGGATTAAGATTCCCGATGTTTCGTTGATCAAAAATATGAGATGTGAAGAAAACTTCTTCAACCATGGTAAAACTACCAGAGGCCCGGTTCCTCTGGATGGTGAGACCGATCTTTTCTTTCTTTTTTGACTTGGCGTTGAAAGAAGTGAGGTATCCGGCGGTCAGGTTTTTGTCAGATGACAGGCTCACAGCAATGGTAGAGCCTACTAATCCCCGGATCTCAGCTACATTACCTTCCTGGTGGGTCTTCTCCAAACCTGAATAGGCCGGCGGCTGGACAGTGACAGAAAAATTCTCGATGGTGGGGCGGTCGATAACCTCAATAGTGTGAACCGGCGATGAGATTTCACCCCACCGTTCCCAGAAACGATCCGCCTTTACAAAAGCACGGTATTCAAGATTCTGGAAGACTTGGCTGATCCAGTGGCGGAAAACACCCTTCTCATCAGGTGTCAGTATGGTGACAGATTCACTCTCTAACTCTTTAAGTTCAAACCGGAGTGAATCAGGTGCCTCCCCTTCCACTGTAAAGACCACAGCGGCCGAATCACCGCCCATGAGGTAAATGTCACCACTATTGCTCAAGATTTTGAAAGGGTGGGGAGGCGAGTAGCTCGTTTGAGGATTTAGCCAGTGGCGCCCAGCTACGATGAACTCTGGCAGGAAGGTGAAGGTGGCAATAACAAAAAAAATCAGAGTAATAACAGCGATGCGTCGGAATCTGTCAGTGCCACCGTTAAATAAAACTTCTTTGGGTGCCAGAGTTGAAAGTTTTGATTTGATCAGCTGGAGAAATTGTCCGGTGAGTTCCTTTGAATAGTTGCTGTCGCTTTTTATTGCTTGTTCAAGCTGCACTGCATTCAGAACATCATCTTTTCGCGGGAAAGCTGCTTTGCCAACTTCCGCCGCACACGATTCCGGTCTGTATCTGGTAATCCGACCTTTTTTTACCAGGGCCAGGATCACCCCGCCGCCGATAAGAGCCAAGATAAGCGTAATCAATCCTAACCACAAGGCGCCGTAGCGAACCAACGGCGAAAGCCAGAAGAGAGCTTCGGCTGACAACAGTGCCACGAGAGAAACCATCACAACGATGGTCAGGGCCCAACCGGCTGTGGTAAGGTCGTTGCGAATTTTCTGTATCCGGAAACGTTTGAGTGCGGCGGTGACTTTCATCTACTGAATGAGAGAATAGATAAAAATGTTGGCGCCCATTTTTAGAGCTGACAGACGCTTCCCTTCGGGATCATTGTGGACAGATGCATCTTCCCAGCCGTCACCCAGATCAGCCTCGTAGCTGTAAAAGACAATGAGGCGCTCACCATCGAACAGGCCGAGACCCTGAGGTGGTTTATTGTCATGTTCGTGGATTTTTGGCAGTCCGCCGCTAAAGTCGAAATAAGTGTGGTAGAGAGGATGATCGAAAGGGAGTTCAACCCACTCCTTGTTGGGAAAAACACGCTTCATTTCGCGCCTGAAAGATTTATCCAGACCGTAGTTGTCATCGGCATGCAGAAAGCCGCCAGAGTGAAGATGACGACGGAGATTTTCAATTTCACTTTCGCTGAAGCGGACATTCCCATGGCCCGTAAGATAAAGATACGGGTAGTTAAAAATTTCATTATCCTCCAGAGAAATCCTTGCCTCAACAGTGGCCAGTTGAACGTTAGTATTTTCATTGATGAATTTCAGCAAGTTGGGCAGAGAACTGGGATCGCTGTACCAGTCGCCGCCGCCAGAATATTTCACGCGGCAGATTGTGGGCGCCCAGGAATTCTGTGCTGACAGGGCCGGAATAACCGGCCAGAGGGCCAGAAACAGAGTTATCACCTTTAGTAAGGACATCTTCAGTGTTAAAGAAGTTACAAATCCTCTTTGTTCCCGAGAGGTGAAAAGTCTGATCGGGAGGAAACTCTTTGAATTGGTCAGATGATGCGGTTATTTTCATAGGCTTATGATAATCCGAGGTATCAATAAAGCATTATGGATCTCTGTTATCCTCTGCCTGGGGACAGTGGTGCCTCTCTATCCTCAAGAGGAAGAAGTACCTGAGGAAGGACCAGCTGTAGAGGAAGAGAGTTTGGAAGCACCGTCCATCAAACCGCGCCGCAAGAGGTTCAAGTTAAAACTGCCTCCGGAAGTTCAAGAGATCCTCCACGCTCTTATGCAAGGTGAAAAAAAGGTCGTTGAGGCTGTTTTCAGGCCCATGGAATTCAGAGAACCTATAGCTACTATCCCAGCCGAAGGTCGTTTTGGTGTCGGCTTCTACGGTTGGAAAGGACTGAACCCTTTAAAGATCAATCCCACTTCGATCAGTTATGCTGAAGACACTGATGACAAATTGACAGAAATTAGTTTTTCCGGAAGGATGGGGTCATTTCTTGAAATAGAAGGAGGACAGACCAATCTCTCCTACGCACTTTTTGGAAAGAGTTATACTGATATTCTAGCGGGACTTGGCGTCAGATATTCCTCCATATTCCCTTTTCCGCGTATGGAGATCAGGGATGATCTCATCATAACCGGGCCGCCCGATGTTCCAGAGTCTTGGGGTGTTGAACGACAGTTCTCCCCATCGGTTCTTGAGCTGAATATTGGCTCATCTTACATCATGCGTTGGCATCCGAAATGGTTTATTCATCTCAAGTATTCCTATGGTGTCAATTATACTCGCTTTTATAAAGATGAACGGATGGACAGTTCACCTTACGGGACGGGAACATCATCGGCATACTCTGTGGGGTTGAAAATGATCACAGAATCTCCTACGGAGGCCCGCTACGCCTGGGGTCTTGAAGTAAGACACATCTATCACAGGGTTAATACAATCCATGATGACTTGGAAATCACACCCATCACCGGCATGCGCCTGCCCAATCTTGGTGTTTTCTTCACGTTTAGTGCCTTTTACGGTGGCCGGAAGACAGCAGGAGATGAAGCCAAGAAACTTTTTCTCAATGAAGACTATGTGGCCGCCCGACCAAAATTCAGGGAATTCATAAATACTTATCCAAATCACGGCAGAATGCGCCGGGCCAAAAAACTTCTGGATATAACCAACAAACGGATACCGTATCAGCTCTACTCTGAAGGAGGCGATCTGCAAGGTAGAAAAAAGATGGACAACGCTGCGGAAAAATATGTTGAAGCGTTGACTGCTGCGGAAGACACATTGAAGGACCGCCTCATGGAAAGACTCGATGAATTGGTTGAACATTACGTTGCCAGGGGAAACGATTTTTTTGAGTTGCGTCAGTATGAAGAGGCGCTGAACAATCTCGGGAAAGCAGCCGCCCTCACTGAAGAAGGAAAGAGAGCACAAAACACGCTCCGGGCCAAGATCCTCATGGCACAAGGAAACGATCTGGCCACTGCTGGTCTTTATAGTCTCGCTATCAGAAAGTATGATGCCGTTCCTGATCTGGATAGAAAACTGACGATGAAAGCCAGACGTGCCAGTATGAAGGCGGCAGTAGGGATGGTGGGTGATGTTAATGAAGCGAAGGATGTGGTCACACTGCGGTTAGCCTTAAAGTCGCTGAAGACAGCCCGGGACATGTTCGCCCCGGCGGAGTTCAAGTACAACAATTACATCACCGTTCTTGAGAAACAGTTGGCCGCTACAGATTCCCTGCAAGTACGTAGGGAAATGGACAACTCCCTTGAAGAGGCTCGAGAATTTATTGCCCAGCGGCATATGCCCCGCCTGGAGACGGGTATGCTTGTGTCAGAGGTTCAGGATCTATTAGGAGAGCCGGATGAGGTGGTAGAATCAACGAAAGGAAAGAACAGGAACTACCAGATGTGGATCTACAACTTGCCCCATAGAGAAAAGAGACTTCTTTACTTCGAGAATTATGTTCTTTTTAAGATCGAGGCGGGATAGCCTCAGAGCAGATGGGCATTTCGTCTGACGAAGGCGACTTCCTGACCAATCACCTTTAAAACACCTGTTGCAGGTACCGCAAACAGCATTCCCAGTGGACCGAGAATTGTGCCACCAATGATGAGTGCGATCATGACGATCATTGGATGGAGTCCCACACTCTTGCCCACAAGTGTGGGTGTAATCAGGTTTCCTTCAATCTGCTGTACAATGATGAACATTAAAATGATATCGAGGATGAAAAAAGGTGAAGGAACGGCACCAAAGAGCAAATGAGAAAGAGCAACCTCGTTTCCGATATTGTTCATGAATGCAATGAGTATGGCCGGTACCATTCCAACGAAGGGTCCCACAAGAGGGATGAGGTTAGCCAAGCCTGCAATGATTCCGATAAAGACAATAAGTGTAAGATTGGCGCCGCTCAGGTTGAGAATACCCAGACCGATGACCGACATGAGAGCAACGCTGGCTGCTGAGAGAAACTGTCCCCTGAGGTAACTTGAGACAGATTTCTCGATATTGAAGATCAGCCTCAGGCCGATTTCAAAATACTTATTGGATATATAACCCACGAGGCTCTTTCTGAATCCGTGATATTCCGCCAGGAGGATAATTGTGAATATGAGTATCATGGCAGCATTCAGGACAAAATTCCCAACGGCTCCTGCAAGTGAAGCTAGATTGTTTACAACAGTTTCAACGAAGCCAGTGAGTGTTGAGGCAAAATCCCCGCCGGTGGGTATCATATTGGCGGCAAAACCTGGCAATGCAGTTATAAATCTCTCGCCGATATTCTTGAATTCAGTGGTGAGGGTAGTGGGGTCTACACGAGAAGAAAAATCTGAGGCCTGAGCCGAAAGTTGTGAAATAAAGCTCCCGATAAAAATTCCAATTCCTGCCAGTACACCTATTGTGACAATAAATACACTCAGTCCTCTGCTATGGATTCTTTTCTCCAGCGCATCCACAGAGGAAAGAAGAACTGTGGTAAATAGGAAAGCGAAGACCAATATCAGAACAACATTTGATATATAGGGCCAGATGATCCAAAGGAATCCTGCTGAAATAAGACCCAGAAAGAGACGATAGATCAGTTGAAAGTAATCAGTCTGCTGTGCCGGCATCGTCGTTCGATTTTGTTTGAGCTTCAAAGAGCAGATTATTCGTATTACGCAATCTTTCACCCAGCATACTTCCTAGATTCATCAGAATTTTATTTGTCATTTGAGGATTCCTGTCCTGAAGTGAAAGCAGGTCAGCTGTAAAAAAACCAATCAATTTCGAATCGGCTATAGCAAGAGCGTTTGCGGATCTAGGTTCATTATCAAAAAGGGCAAGTTCACCAAAAAAGTCACCTTCCTCTAGTTCCGCTAATACCTGCTCGTTTCCAGACCTGGTTCCTATGGTAATTTTTATGGTGCCTTTCATAATGACATACATTCCCTCACCGGGGGCACGATTTTTAAACACAAAGTCGCCACTGGCATATGTTCTGTGATGAACCAGCTTTTCCAGCTCGGTGAATTCCTTTTTACTGAAGTCTTTAAATACTGGCACCTGTTTGAGTGTATAGACGGTTTCACTCTCAGTCCGGTCCCAGCCTCGAAAGAGATTTGGCCACAGTGCGTTCTTCAATTATCTCTCCCCTTTTAGTAATAGCATTGTATAGACTTCAAAGTAGCTACGGGCATCAGTTTTGACAAGGAGTTTGAAGAAAGGATTTCTTGAACGACAAACGTAATTTTGTATCTTGACCGTGCCCATGAAATTTCCTTTAACTTTTTCACTGTTCATCTTGCTCTCAGTTATTTCCGGGCAAACGGAAAAAATTGAAAAAGATATCCAGTTTCACAATAGCGAGCTGGACCATCTCAGAAAAGAGATTGCCGATTATGAGAGAAAGATCAAAAATACATCCGACCGTGAGAAAAGTGAGATTGAAAGGCTCAACGAAATTGATGAAGAGATATCTCTTGTGAGAAATCTGATCTACCGTCTCCGTAGGGAAGAGAAAATAAAAGAAAAATCTATTACTCAGGCCGAAGTCACCATTGAAAAGAAGGAGTCAGAGCACACTTCTTTAGTTAACCGCTATGCCAAACGGGTTACTCACACCTACAAAAAGGGGCGGCTTTCCGATCTTGAAAAACTGCTAGACGCTAAATCGTGGCGGCAGGCGGTCTATCGAGCCAAGTACATCAAAATCATTTCCGAGCACGACAGATCACTGGCGGATGAGATAAGAAGAAATCTCGTCGAAATAGATGCAAAACGAACTGTTTTGGAAAGGGAGTTGACTGATATAAGAAAGATTGACAAAGAAAAGTTATCTCGGAAGAAGTGGCTGGAACAGCGCCGGCGAGTGAGAAACAAGGAGTTGGGCAATCTGAAACGAGATCGTCAGAAAATGTCTGTAGCACTCAACCAGCGGAAGAAGGCAGCGCAACAGATGGAGAGTATCATCTCCCGCCTGGACAGAGAGCGTGTCGCTCGCATCGCCGAACTAGAACGGAGGCGTAAAGAAATGGAACTGCTAGGCTCAGTGCCATTCAAAGAATTGAAAGGAAAACTTCCGTGGCCTATTGAAGGGAAAGTCATTTCACGCTTCGGTACCTACCAAAATCCCAATCTAAAAACTGTCACGGAGAATACAGGCATCGATATCCACGGTTCAGAGGGGACTGAAGTGAAGTCCATCTATGATGGAATTGTGACAACGGTAACGTATATCAGGGGGTACGGCAACACGGTAATTTTGGATCATGGTGACGGCTTTTATTCTGTCTACACTCACGTAATGGATGTTGAGGTAGAAGAGAACAGCTACGTGAATGCCGGGGATATCATCGCCCACGTTGGCGATTCAGGCTCGTTGGAAGGTACGAAACTCCATTTTGAAATCTGGGGGAACAAAGACAAACTGAATCCTGAACTTTGGTTGAAGAAACGTTGATGAATACTAATATCATTGGACAGGATGCTGTGTGGAACCGTTTGGCTGCCATCAGCCGGGGAGATCGTGTAGGGAACGCTTACCTTTTCCACGGTCCTGCCGGTGTGGGAAAGGAAGGGATGGCAATTCAGTTCGCATCTCTGCTTAACTGCCAAAACCCGACGGACGAGCCGTGCCTTAACTGTCCCTCCTGTGCCAAGTTCAAATCTCTTCAGCACCCCAACATCCACATTGTGGTACCTTTCCCGAGGGACAAAGATATCAATAAGGACGACCCTCCCCTCAAAGCGCTCTCGCCGAAAACGCTTGAGATGCTAATAGAACTGATGAAACAGAAAGGTTGTGATCCTTATATAAAGCTGGAACTACCTCGGGCAAAAACTATCCTCATCAACTCTATCAGGGAAATCCGTGAAAAGGTTTATCTGAAGGCTATTGAGACGGGGCAGAAGATGGTCCTCATTTTTGAGGCGGAAAAGCTTATGTCACAACAGGGTGAATCGGCCAATGCTCTCCTCAAGATCCTGGAAGAGCCACCGGACGGCACAACTCTCATTCTTTGTACCGAGTACCAGGAAAGGCTTTCCGAAACGATCCGCTCCCGATGCCAGTCCATCTTTTTTCCAGCGGTACCGGAGTCTGTCATCGCCCCTTTCCTGGAAGAGAACTTTCAGGTGTCTTCTGAGGAAGCAGTACTTGTTGCCCACCTTTCTCAAGGTAACGTTAGGATGGGAAAAAGTTTGGCAGAGTCTGATCTAACAGATGTTACCGCCACCTTGCAATCCCTGTTGTCTTGGGCGGTGTCAGGGACGGAAAGCGGCTGGCGGAAGTTTATTGCTCACGGCGTCGCCACCTATCGATCCAGTCCGCCTGAGCTGATGTTTCAGTTGCAGCTTCTGAGCTACTGGTTTCGGGATGCGTTCCATGCTCAAAAACTGAACGGTGAATCAAGTTTCATCCTTTCCATGCTGGAGGAGGAAGTTCGTAAGTTCAGCCATCGGTTCCCGGAGGCAGACTATACAAGAATCATCACAGCGGTGGAGAAATGCGCCGATTTACTTGCCCGAAATTTTCAGCTAAATTTGGTGCTTATGAATCTGCTGATGGAAGTCCGTGACGGATTGAAAGGTGCTACCCG
>SCKS01000014.1 GCA_004124465.1 Fidelibacterota bacterium | reverse complement strand
AAACTACGGCGGCAGAATTGAGATTCTTGATGCTGTTACCAGACTTTGCCAAGAACAACAAGATGGATTGGATTTATCTGAATTGACGGAACAGGTTTTTGAAAAATACCTCTATACCGAAGGAATGCCAGACCCTGATATGGTGATCAGGACCAGCGGTGAATCGAGGGTAAGTAATTTTCTTTTGTGGCAGATGGCCTATTCTGAAATAATCATTACTTCCACGCTCTGGCCTGCTTTTCGCAGGAAGGAGTTGTATGAAGCGATTCTTGATTTCCAATCCAGGGAACGCAGATTTGGGAAAGTGTCCGAGCAATTACCGGAAGCCTGACAATGAAGTTTAACTTTTTTTCTCTCGCGGTCACAATTTCTTTGGTTTCAATTCTATCAGCTCAAGGATTGACTCCCATAAAAATTGCCGGTGTAGAAGTTGAAGGAAACAATATTACAACGGCAACTGTGGTAAAATACACTTCGGGAATTTTGGAAGGGAAAGAGATGGTGCCCGGTGATTTTGGTAAATCTGTCAAAAAACTGTGGGCGACCGGTTTTTTCTCGGACATTCAGATACAACTTGATAAAGAGACTCCGGAAGGTCTTTACATTACAATCATAGTTGAGGAGACACCCATTTTAGGCGATGTAACCTTCGAGGGGGATAAGAAAAAGCGGAGAGACATTGAGGAAGAGCTTGATCTAAAAACAGGCCAGAGGATTCGGCCACATCTACTCAAGGAATCTGTGGAGACGATCAAAAGACTGCTGGCTGAAGACGGATACCTTCGTTCTGAAGTCGATGCATCCCTTTCCGAAGGAGCTATGGATAACGTCAGAGATCTGACATTTAATATCAAGACACGAAATAAGGTGAAGATCGGGAATATACAATTTCACAACAATGAAGCATTTAAGGATAGAAAGCTCCGGAAAGAGCTGAAAGACACAAAGATTCAGAAGTGGTATATGTTTTGGCGATCGAACTACGACAAGGACAAGTTTCGGGAAGACAAGGGTCTTCTTACGAAATTTTATCAGAAAAACGGTTATAAGGATTTTCGGATTGTTGCTGACTCAATTTCCTACTCAGAAAACGAAAAGAAAATGAGCATCGATTTTTGGGTTCACGAGGGAAATAAATACTATTTCAGAAACTTCACGTGGGAAGGAAACGACCTTTACGAAACTGAAGCGCTGGATTATGCTCTGAATATGCGGAAGGGAGATCTGTACAATTTGGAGGAATTTGAGAAGGCAGTTAATGAAAGAGTTCATGCACTCTACATGGATCGGGGGTACATCTACAGTGCTATCAATCCTCTCTTTACGCCTGTGGGTGAGGATTCTCTCGATGTCCATTTTTCAATCACTGAAAATCACCAGGTTTCTGTGAGGAGATTGAAAATCACCGGAAATGATCGGACAAGAGAAAATGTGATTCGGCGGGAAATGAAGGTGATTCCCGGGGAGGTTTTTAACAGAGAATTGCTCATGCGAAGTGCCAGAGAAGTTTTTATTCTTAACTATTTCGCCGATGTCAGGCCTGATGTGGTTCCGGTGGATGAGGACGAAATCGATATTCTGGTTACTGTGGAGGAGAAATCTTCAGATCAGGCCAATGCAAATATTGGTTATTCGGCGGAGTTCGGTCTCATGGGTGGTACGGGAGTCCAAATGAATAATTTTCGTGGGAAAGGACAGCAGTTAGCTGTGAATCTGAGTCAAGGTGTCCAGGGGGGTATGCAACGATCTTTTGGATATGGTACCGGGTATCAAGCTGCCCAGTACAAGAGCATCTCTTTCAGTTTCACCGATCCCATGGTGAATGACCGTCCAATCCTGCTTGGCTTTTCTGTTTTCTATTATCTTAGAGGACAGAATCGGTACTCTTTTAGTATACCGTTTGATCGTGAGATGCAGGGTGCCAGTTTCAGGATAGGTAAAAGACTGAAGTGGCCAGACAACTACTTCCGCGCGTTTTGGACAATCAGCGCTTCTCAGAAGACCTACAGAGGTAATGAGGAGGACTTAATCGACTATGGTCTAGCTGGAATCAGCAATAGTGTTGGACTGAGTATTTCCCAGACTGTTACAAGAGATAGCCGGAATCACCCTGAGTTTCCTTCCAGAGGCTCTAGCTTTGCATGGACATCTACACTATCGGGCGGACCGTTAAGTTCGAAACTGCTGCCTGTACACGAAAATTTCCACAAGCACACTTTGAAGTTTGACTGGTATACCAACCCGTTCTGGAAGGCAGCCATTGTTAGTTCATGGCAGTTTGGTACAATTAAGGAGCTCAACTCTCGGCACACGGAAAAAACGATTATTCCCATCGATGAGAAGTTCATCATGGGCGGTAGCGGTATCCCTTACGGTACTTTACTTCGTGGATATCAGGACAATTCGGTAGGGCCTTACAAGCGATATCCTATAGGTGGCCGTGTAATGATGAAATATGTGACCGAGCTGAGATTTCCTTTTTCGGACAATCCTACCGTCTATGGTCTCATATTTGCTGAGATGGGAAACAACTGGCTCAATTTTGGCGAGACAGATCCGTTTGACCTGAAACGTTCCGCTGGTTTCGGTATTCGGATGTTCATGCCAATGCTTGGTATGCTCGGCTTCGATATGGGGTACGGTTTCGATGATATCCACTTGACTGAAAAGAACCCTGAAGGGTGGCGTTTTCATGTACTCTTTGGAATGCCATTATAGGACTAATATTGCTTAAATTTGCCTAATTGTCTTCAGGCACTTGTATAAATAATTGTTATAGAACATGGAGGTTTATGTGAAACCCTTGAAAAGATTATTTTCTGCTGGAGTATTATTTCTTCTTCCCGCTGTCATGTTTGCACAGCTGAAGGTGGGCTTCGTCCAGTCTGAACGTATTCGTGGTGAGTATGACGAGTTCAAAGAGGCTGAGAGTGAGCTGCAGCTGGAGTTCAGGAAAGTGCAATTTGAATTTCAGACCATGACGGCAAGGCTTGACAGCCTTAAGGGAGCTTTTGAAACACAAAGGCTCATGAGCTCGCCTGATCGGCGGAGAGAAAAGGAAAATGAAATTTCGCTTCTGGATCAGCAGGTAAAAAATTATCAGACACAAAAAGTTGGTCCGGAAGGTGAGCTCTACAGAAAGCAACTACAGTTGGAAACTCAGATCATTCAGAAGGTGCAGAGAGCAGTTAACAAGGTAGCAATTGATAAAGGTTACGATTACATCCTCGATTCGGTCAGTCTTCTTTATGGAAAACCGACGCATAATCTCACTGACGACGTTCTTTACGAGCTTCGTAAGATTAGCGACGAAGAATCAAACAATAATTAACCCTTGACTAAACTCAAGGAATTGTCTCTGCTGGTCGACGGGGCACTGGTAGGAAACCCTGACCTTGAAATTACGGGCGTTTCCGAAGTAAAGAATGGGATTCCCGGCACCATTACTTTTGTAAATTATCCAAAATATAAACAATATCTGAATACAACTGAAGCGTCAGCTGTCCTCACGGGGAAAGATGAAAATTTGGACGATATGAATGGAATAATTTCAGATAATCCTACAGTCGCCTTCTCCAAGATTCTGAATCATTTTGCCCCCGTAAGCGATGCCACCGCCGGTATTCACAAAACGGCGGTAATTGACGACTCAGCTGTCATAGGAAAGAATGTGACCATAGGACCGTTTACTGTCATTGAGCGGAATGTTCAGATAGGTGATGATGTTCGGATCGGTCCCCAATGTACGGTTGGAATCGGTTCCTCCATAGCTGGAGGCTGTGAGCTGAAATCTTTGGTAGTTATCTACGAGGGGTGTAAGATTGGGTCAGACGTCCTGATCCATAGCGGAACGGTTATTGGATGTGACGGTTACGGCTTCGCCACAGAAGGTGGAGTACATTTGAAGATTCCGCAAATCGGAGGCGTTGAAGTCGGGGATGATGTAGAAATTGGTGCAAATTGCGCCATCGATAGGGGCACCATAGGCAATACTGTGATTGGTGAAGGCTCCAAGCTGGACAACCTTGTGCATATTGCTCACAATGTAATAATCGGTAAAGGATGTCTTCTTACAGCACAGACTGCTGTAGCTGGGAGTTCAGTCATCGGTGACTATGTAGCTTTTGGGGGTAAAGCTTCCGTTGCCGGACATTTAGAGGTTGGGAGTCACGCCCAACTTGCTGCTAAAAGTGGTGTTACCAAATCACTCCCTGGTAATGAAACCTATGCCGGGATGCCAGCCCGAAAGATATCTAAGAAAAACAAACAGGATGCACTGTTCAGCAGATTACCCAAAATGGTGAAACAGTTAAAAGCTTTAGAAGAACGGTTAGCCCAATTAGAGAAAAATGGCTAAACAAAGGACTATAAAAAATCCTGTTTCTTGTTCCGGCATCGGTCTTCATACCGGCGTTGACAGTACCATCACTTTTAAACCCAGTCCTGAAAATACAGGTATTCGTTTTATTCGAACGGATGTGGAGGGGTGTCCTAAAATAAAGGCCGACATTGAACATGTGGTTGACATTTCTCGCGGAACCACACTGGCTCAGAATGGTAATCGTATCCATACTGTAGAACACGTTTTAGCAACGGTGGTGGGACTTGAGATCGACAATATACTTATAGAAGTAACCAACAAGGAGCCGCCGGTCATGGACGGCAGTTCAAAGGAGTTTGTTAAGGTTCTTCAAAAAGCGGGGATCGTTGCTCAGAAACACGAGAGAGAATATCTTGAGATCGATAAAGCGATTTCCTACAATGACCCGGTGAGTAAGACAGACATTTCTGTCCTCCCTTCAGATTGTTATCGTATAACCTGTATCATTGATTATAAATACCCTTGGATTGGGACTCAGTATTTCACCATACATTCCATTGATGACTTTCCCAAGGAGATTGCTCCGGCCAGGACATTCAGCTTCTTAAGTGAGGTTGAAGACTTGAGGGAGGCTGGATTGGTTCAGGGTGGTCGGTTGGACAACGCTATTGTCATTCTTGACAAAGAGGTAGACAAGGCTGAAATTGATCGATTGCGGAAACTGTTTAACATAGAAGAGAAAATTAATATTGGTACCAACGGCATTCTTCACGGTGTTAAGCTGAGATTCGAGAATGAACCTGTCCGCCACAAGGCGCTTGATGTGATCGGTGATCTTGCTCTGCTTGGAATGCCTATCAAGGGTCATGTAATTGCGGCACGACCGGGACACGCTTCCAATGTGGAGATGGTAAAAACTATCAAGAAGGAATATGGAAAAAAGATACTTCAAAAGAAATATCAAGCTCAGGTATCATCGGATTATCTTTTTGATATTAACGCCATTAAGAAGATACTTCCGCAACGTTATCCTTTTTTACTGATCGACAGGATTCTTGAAATGCAGCCGGGAAAATCACTGACTGCCATAAAAAATGTTTCTGTAAGTGAACCATTCTTTCAGGGACATTTCCCTAATCAGCCGGTCATGCCAGGAGTACTGATCATTGAGGCCATGGCACAAGCTGGAAGTTTCCTTTTGCTGCACACGACAGATGAGCCGGAGAAAAAGTTGATGTATTTCACTGGCATTGATAAATCCCGTTTTCGTCGTCAGGTTTTTCCTGGGGATCAAATCTTCTTCAAGATTGATCTCTTAAAACTGAAAATGGGAACCTGCAAACTCCATGGCATCGCTTATGTTGATGATAAAGTAGTTGCGGAAGCTACCTTCATCACGACCCTTGGCGACCGGAAGGAGTAACCATCCCTCCAAAGATTCATTCTACTGCGGTCGTTGATCCTGCCGCGAACATTGGCGATAGTGTGGAAATAGGCGCCTATACTGTTGTCGAAGCTGATGTTGAAGTGGGTGAAAACAGTTGGATCGGAAACCATGTGAATCTCCGCTCAGGTGCTCATATTGGCAAAAGGTGTAAAATCTATCATTCGGCCGTGATTGGAGAGGTACCACAGGATTTGAAATTTGAGGGTGAAGAAAGTACAGCTATTTTGGGTGATGATGTCATCATCCGGGAGTTCGTTACCGTAAACCGGGGCACAAAAGCTTTAGGCAAAACGACAGTAGGTAACAAAAGTTATCTCATGGCTTACGTCCATGTAGCACATGATTGTACCATTGGCAATAATGTCATTATGGCCAACGCTATCCATATGGGCGGCCATGTAGAGATCGGTGACTGGGCTATTCTGGGGGGAGGGGTGCTGGTTCATCAGTTTACGAAAATTGGTGCCCATGCAATGATCGGAGGCGGTTACCGCGCCGTTCAGGATGTGCCGCCGTACATTATGGCTGCCGGCGAGCCGCTCAAATTCTCCGGAATTAATGCCATCGGTTTGCGACGTAGGGGCTTTTCAGGTGATACGAGGAAAAAAATCAAAGAAGCTTACAGACTTTTGTTTCGCTCGAAAATGGATAAAGATGAAGCAGTTAAAGCTATGGCTGATTCTTTTTCCTCAAGCCCCGAAATCCAGGAAATCATCTCTTTTGTGCAAAAAAGCGAGCGCGGCCTTATCTAAGTCTGCAATCGTATTTCTGCTGCTGGTTCTTTCCCAAGGCGTTCGAGCCCAGAAACCGGACTACAGACTTGGAGAATGGGTAGAAGATCAATTCTCCGTAAGTGCCAAACCGTTCTTTCATCAGGTTGTCCTTCAAAGTGGCTACCAGCTTCTTACTGGTAGCGGAAAGGACGGGCGGATTGTTTTGAATTCCTCAGGCAGTGTGTCAGCTGCTTTTAGTGATAACACCCTCATGAACAAAACCGGGTTTACACCTTTTTTTTCCGGACTCTACCGTATTTCTCCCAATCTTTGGCTTGGAGGACTGTTTTCAGGCTTTAGAGCTGGGGAAGACGTAATCATACTGTCGGGCTATGCCGCCGAAGTGATACCGGGCGGTGATACTGAGAATAGCAAACCATGGTCCATTGAAGTGAGCCGTCGCAACTTGGAAGGCGCTGACGATTTCTCCCTCAAAACAGTTAGTGTGACACTGTCCCGGAGGATAAATTTTGGAAAGGCTCTGTTGCTTTATGGTATAGGGTCAGCTTTTTTCAATGTGAATGTACATGCGGTCTCTCCCGTTGATGGTAACAAATTCAAGACAAGAATGGAAGGTCAGGTTAATGCTCTTTCGGGAGGAGTTGAGTACCCTTTTGGTGATCTCATTAGCGGTCTGAAAGTGAGTCTGAGTGGGCAGGGTGCAAGTATTATGCTAAACTTGGGGACGGTGATAAACTGATGGAACGTTCAGTGGGAATATTGGGCTCTACAGGCTCTATCGGTGTTAATGCACTGAAGGTAATAGAGCGTCACAACGGGCACTTCTCTGTGAAATACCTTTCTGCTCATAGCAATGCCGAAAAGCTGGTTGAGCAGGCACTGGATTTTCAGCCTGAAGTAGTAGCCATTGCAGATGAAAACAGTGCAAAAACAATCAGCGAAGGCTTAGCTCAGACATCCATTAAAGTCTTGACCGGTCGTGAAGGACTTCTTGAACTTGCTTCTCGGAACGATGTGGACATCTGTCTTAACGCGCTGGTGGGTAGCGCAGGAATGGAGCCCACAGTCAGAGCCCTGGAAGCTGGTGTGGATCTGGCGCTCAGCAATAAGGAAAGCCTCGTCATGGCAGGTGGTTTGATCAGGAGAATTATGGACGAAACAGGAGCCTCTCTCTTCCCAGTGGACAGCGAACATAGCGCAATTTGGCAGTGTCTGTTGGGCGAGGAAGTTTCGAATGTCAGACGTCTGATTCTCACCGGTTCCGGTGGTCCGTTCAGGACAAAACCCATGAATGAATTCTATGACATTACAGTTGATGAGGCCCTCAATCATCCAAAGTGGGAAATGGGTAAGAAAATAACTATCGACTCCGCAACCTTGATGAATAAAGGTCTGGAAGTGATTGAAGCTCATTGGCTCTTTGGTTTGAATAAGGAACAGATCGATATTGTCATCCATCCGCAGTCCATTATCCACAGCATGGTGGAATTTATTGATGGTTCAGTGAAGGGGCAGATGGGCCAGCCAGATATGAAGATTCCCATCCAGTTTGCCCTTACCTATCCGGATCGTCTCGAAGCCGAATGGGAAGATTTCGATCCAGTTAACATATCAGGTCTCACATTTGAAAAGCCTGATCGGGAAAAATTTCCCTCTATCTCCCTCGCTTATGAAGCACTTTCGCGAGGTGGCACAGCTACTGCGGCGCTGAATGTAGCAAACGACAACAGTGTCAGACTTTTTCTGGATGGCAAAATAGGGTTCACCCAGATTGCTGAAATCAATGAAGCAGCTCTGAGTGAACACAAATGGATTGCTGACCCTGATTTGAAAGATCTTTTGGAACTTGAACAATGGGGTAAGAGTTTTGTAGAATTAGAGATGAAGGAAAGCTTGACAGTATGACTACGATCTTTGCAATGATTTTTGTTCTGGGTGTTTTGATTTTTGTTCATGAGTTGGGGCATTTTCTGGCAGCGCGCTCCATTGGTGTACGTGTTGAACGATTTTCATTAGGTTATCCACCGAGATTCTTATCTTTCACGCCCACCACTGAGGGTCTGCTTTTCAGGCTCTATTTCTATAAATGGAATGACGCCAGAAAACTTGAATGGAAACCTGTTATTGAGAAGGTCGTTTCAACTCCGCGAAACAAGGCGTCTGACACGGAGTATTGTCTTGCGCTAGTGCCGCTGGGTGGTTACGTAAAAGTAGCTGGCTATGTAGATGAAAGTCTTGATGTTGAGCTCACCGGTGCCCCTGATGAATTGAACTCCAAGAGCCGCCTTCAGCAGATATGGTTCATGTCAGCCGGTGTCTTGATGAATATTTTGTTGGCCATTGTATTTTTTACGGGGATAACACTACATACCGGCTTAGCTGAGGTAACTGACGAGCCCGTTGTTATGGACGTTACTTCCGGTTTTCCTGCTAAAGAAGCAGGTATTGTTTCTGGTGACCGAATTCTCACGGTTGAGGGTCAGCCAATCAACAAATGGACTGATTTGACTACAATTGTTCATGCAAGTCCGGATCAGGAGATAACTGTTACTTGGGAGCATAATCAGCAGAAAATAACAGCCGTGTTGAAAACCCGTACAGGTCCCATTCCGGATGGGTACGGGATGAAGGAGGTGGGTCTTATCGGTGTGACCGGAGGTTACGAAATCCGCGGGGCCGGCTTGGGAGAATCATTTGTCAATGGTATAGGACAAACAGGTTATTGGTTTGGTATGATCGTCCGCTCGCTGACAATGATTGCTACCGGTGAGGCATCCATGAAAGAAATTGGTGGCCCCATTCTTATTGCTCAGTTGGCGGGAGAATCCGCCCGCGCAGGTATGATTGCACTGCTTTCGTTCACAGCCATTATAAGTATTAACCTGGCGTTTATCAATATATTGCCAATTCCCGGTCTTGACGGGGGACACATTCTGCTTGTCACTCTGGAAGCAATAACACGGCGTCAATTCTCATTGAAGGTGCGGATGGTGATTCAGCAAGCCGGGATGGCAATGCTTCTATTGCTTATTATTGTTGTGATTTATAATGATCTTAGCCGGATTTTCACCAATTAAGGTGAATGACGGGCAAGCTTCATCACCAGAGAACCAAACTTCGCTTTTGAGACAATCTTTATCGGCAGACGCTGACTGTCATCGCTGAGCCACACTTTCATATCGCCTCTGTTTTTGAACAACATGCGTCCTTCCCTGAACGGTTCTACCACGAGGCAATCAAACTTGCCCACCGGGACATCGATCTGTTCCTTTCGGTGGACAATTAGACTTAGATCAGTAAGCTTGTGATTGTCAAAGATGGTAAAGTTAAAAAGATCACCCACTTTCAGCGGCACTGTTCGCAAGTAATAGAAGAACGAATAGGGGTCTCTTATCTCAGATGATATGGACAGAGCTTTTTTATTAGTGGTGATGATGCCTGAACCGTAATCGAAATCGGCCCGCAATTTCTGAGAGTATCTGGGCTCTTTGATTGTTTTTTTCAGCTTGCGAGTAAAAAGCCCTTCCGAATCGATCCACGTCTCTACTGTATCCCGGATACGAAAGATTTGATCCCAAACAGAGTTTGTTTTCATCCTGAAAGTTATGTGATAGGAAGAAGTGCCGTCGAATTCCTCTATATCACCAAGTTCAAGGCTGGCTGTACCGGCGGAAACAAAGTTTAGACTAACATCATAAAGGAGAGTTTCTCCCTTGTTGAAAGGGTGTTCTTTCTGTGCCTTAAGGAGCGAAATGGCAATAGCAAGAATGAAGACCCATTTTTTCATCTAACTGCTTTCACACTCTCTGTTGTAAGGTCATAAATAGTTGAACCGGAAGAAGAGGGGAGAGTTCCGGCATCGATGATGAGATCGATTTCAGTGGAAAATTGTTTATCTATCATTTTGGGATCGTTCAAAGGCGGCTCACCTGTCCTGTTCACACTCGTTGATGTAATGGGTTTTTTCAACGCTTTTGCCAATTCAACTGGGACGGAATGGTCCGGAATCCTGACACCCACCGTATTTCCGGGTGCCACAAAGTTCTCGATCTGGTGGGAAGCTCCCGGCAAAATGAGTGTTACAGCGCCGGGCAGCTGAGAATTGATGAATTCCTCGTGATGGATAGGGATCTTGCAATATTCTTTCAGCATATCCAGATCGGTCACGGCGATGCTCCACGGGCCGGGACGCCTTTTTATTTTAGAGACCTTTTCAACTGCTTCTGAATTCAATGCATCAGCACCTAGGCCGTAAAGCGTATCGGTGGGGTAGACCACCACACCGCCGGAAGTTAAGATTTTCACAGCCTCAGTTATTGCATTTGGAGATGATACTGATAGGAGCTTCATGGTTTCTCGCTCGGCGGCGTTTTCCACCTTCTGTGAAACCAGAAATACTGCTCCGGTCTTTTCCGAATCTCTTTTTCTAAAAGCGTTGTAAACCGTTCCATAACCGATGCTGAACTGTCACCATTTGGCAATTGATCAAACCGGATTATATAACTCCCGTCTTGTTCCCGTTGGCAAAAGGCGACAATAACGGGTGCCCCTGTTTTTTGGTGGAAAACGTCTGCCCCTCGGGGTGATGAGGCTAACTGACCGAAGAAATAAACAAACTCGCCGTGTTTTCCGGCATTCTGGTCACTGGCCAAGATCAGTATCTTTCCGGCCCTCAATGAAGAGATCATGTCAGAGGGCGATGCCCCAGGATATACAGGAGATGTTTCGGCCTTTTTTCGGTATTCCATGAAAAAACGGTCAGCTCCCCGGTTCTTTTGACGTTGTGCCACTGTTACAATCTGATATCCATTCACAGCAAGCCATGTCGGAATGAGTTCCCAGTTCCCGAAATGACCTGCCATCAGAATAATACCCTTACCTTCGCTGTACGCACTATCCAGCTGTTTTCTTCCTTCTGCTGCCACTTTACCGTGTTGGATCAACCTAGTGCCGCACAACGCATCGATGAACATATGCCCGTAGTGTCTGTGAAGTTCTCTCAGATTATAGTCAATATAGTTATCAGACTTGTCAGGGAATGCCATTTTAAGGTGACGGCGGGCATGGGCCTTTCGAATAGCAATCTTGTTGAAAGCCACAGAACCGATTGTCGCACCAAAGCGGCTTCGTTCTCTTTGGAAGAGGCGGTTAAGCCAGCCGTGGGCAAGCTTGAGTAGATGATATGTGAATCGGTCAGTGAAGGACATAGGACGAACGGCGTCAATTTATCTGGCGGCATCTCATCGAACCAAGCGCTTTCACGACGGTCTGCATCCCTTCAAATAAATGCGAAAGCGTTGGATATTGGTGAAGGTAGAGGGTAATTTCACGAAGATGAATTCCCGCTTTTTTTCCTGTATTCTTGCACTAATCTGTACATCAGCAGTTTCAGCGGAGATTGTTTATCGCGTTCCCATTCAGAGTACTATTGACCTAGGCTTGCCGCCGTTCATCGAGCGGGCCATTGAGGAAGCGGAAAAGGAGGGGGCCGCCGCCATTATTTTTGATGTGGATACATTTGGCGGGCGGGTCGATGGTGCCACACAGATCAAGGATGCTATTCTCAGTTCGAAGATCACTACTGTCGCCTTCATCAATCGACGGGCCATCTCAGCCGGAGCCCTCATTTCTCTTTCCTGCGAAAAGATCTTCATGACTAATGGAGGCACCATCGGCGCCGCAACCGCTGTGGATATGTCTGGGCAGAAGGGAAGTGAAAAGGTTATATCATACATGAGGGAAGAGATGGCTTCAACTGCCGAAAGCCGCGGCCGCAGCAAAGAGATTGCCCGTGGTATGGTGGATGAAGAACTTAATTTCACACATCTTGTTGTGGATGGAGACTCAGTTGAAGTGACCGATATTGAAGGGAGAAAAGAAGGAAAACTGATTTCCCTGACAACATTTCAAGCCCTGAAGTACGGTATCGCTGATGGTACTACTGAAACTTTTGAAGATGTTTTGGAACAGCTCGATTTGTCTGATGCCGAGGTGGTGGACCTCACCGTCAACTGGTCAGAAAAGCTGGTCCGGTTTCTTACTGATCCAACAGTCAGTTCTCTGCTCATGACGCTGGGCTTCTTGGGGGTTCTGTTCGAGATCCAGTCGCCAGGTTGGGGAATCCCCGGTACTGTGGGGCTCGTATGCCTGAGCCTTTTCTTCGGCTCAACCTTCCTGACCGAACTAGCGAACATGACTGAATTGCTGATCATCGGTGTGGGAGTGGCTTTGATCTTGGTAGAAGTTCTGGTGATTCCGGGGTTTGGATTGGTGGGTGTTTTGGGGGGAATAACCATTATGGGCGGTCTGTTTATGATGTTGTTGCCCGATCATCCTCTTAAGACCGACATATCATCAGCTTCTTGGGGATTCACCATATCGCTTTTTGGCGGTTTTATCGCTCTTTACTTATTGGCAAGAGCTCTGATCAGGACAGAGTTCTGGAAAAAGATTACTCTCCCGCTGACCGAAAAAAGTTCAGAAGGTTACAGCACCTCCATCGGTTTGGAGGGATTAGTTGGTCAGACGGGTATTGCCGCGTCTGATCTGCGACCCTCTGGCTGGACTGTGGTAGGGGCGGAGAAGATTTTTGTGGTGACAGAGGGAGAATTTGTTGAAAACGGGGATAACGTGAAGATTTTGTCCGTGGACGGTAATCGCATCGTTGTCAGAAAAGTTAATAATAAGGACTAGGAGGTAACATGTTTGCACCATTCATTCTTCTGGGAGTGATTCTCTTTGCGCTTCTAATTATCTTTTATTTTGTACCTCTCGGGCTGTGGATACAGGCTATTGTATCTGTGGGTTTGGGAGAGATTACCATCGTTGATCTCATCAGGATGAGATTGCGAAAAATCCCGCCACGTTTAATTGTAGATTCTATAATAAATCTTAACAAAGCTGGTCTTGAATCCATTTCTACAGGGATGATGGAGACACATTATCTTGCTGGCGGGCATGTGCCCAACGTTACCATTTCGCTCATTGCCGCTGATAAAGCTCTCATCCCACTCGACTTTGCTACCTGTACCGCTATTGATCTCGCCGGGCGCGATGTGAAGGAGGCTGTAGAAACATCTGTTTATCCGAAAGTTATTGATGCACCTGTAAAAGGGACACTGGCCGCGGTGGCCAAGGACGGTATTGAGGTAAAGGCCAGGGCCCGTGTAACGGTCCGGACAAACATCCCCGGTCTGGTGGGTGGTGCAACTGATGAAACAATCATTGCTCGAGTAGGGGAAGGTATTGTGAGTGCCATCGGTTCATCGGAATCCTACAAGACTGTTTTGGAAAATCCCGATTCCATCTCAAAATTTGTTCTTGATAAGGGACTTGATGCCGGTACTGCTTTCGAGATTCTCAGTATTGATATTGCCGATGTGGATGTGGGGAAGAATGTAGGGGCTCATCTTCAGGCCGATCAGGCGGAGGCTGACTTGAGAGTTGCCCAAGCCCGTGCTGAAACACGACGCGCCATGGCTGTTGCAGAGGAACAGGAGATGACCGCCAGGGTGGTTGAAATGCGTGCCAAAGTGGTGGAGGCTGAAGCTCAAGTGCCAAAAGCCATGGCTCAGGCATTTCGGGAAGGCAATCTTGGTATCATGGATTACTATTCCATGAAGAACATCCAGGCTGATACGGGAATGCGTGAGTCTATCTCCGGTGGAAAGATAAATCCCGAGAGTGGAACTTCCGAAGAAAACGAATAGTTTGCTGTGGACATCAAATGGATATTTTTCCTCGTTGTATACCTCGTCTTCCAATGGCTGAAGCGGAGGAGACAGCGTTCCCCTCAGCCTCTGCCAGAAGTTGAACCTCAGACGCCACCTGAGCAACAGGAAATGCCCGACTGGCTTCGTAACCTCGGCTTAGGTGAGTTGTTTGAAGAGGCTGATAAAAAGGAGGAAGTTGAGGAAATCTTCGAACAGCTGGACGAAGAAGCAGAGGAAACTGTTGAATTAGAGGAGCCTTTACCTCAACCAGAGCAACCTTCCGTCCAGAGTGAAGGACCTCAGTCCGAACCGCTCTGGAAAAGACAGCGGAAGGGAAGGCCGCCTCCGGGGCGGAAGAAGATAATCGGCCATCCTGTTCTTAAGTATTTTAAAAGTCCGGGAGCCCTACGGGAAGTCATTCTTTTGCGGGAAATTCTTGGACCGCCCAGAGCGATGCAACGCCACCACTATAGTCCTTTTAATTAAGGATCAAGCAAGGGCGCTTTCCTGACCTGAATCTCTGATAAACAGGCAGGTTGTCTCTACCTTCAAAGTTATGGTGTGCATCTCCCTCACACTTATTTCATCTGAAATGCCAAAGATGTTAATGTCCGCTGTTGGTCCATTTTTTAGACCATCAGGAAAAGTCCCTCTCAATACAATCTTTTCACAGTCCAGAGGTAATCGTCCACGTCTTGCAATGGCCTCAAGACCTATCTTTGCTTTTGAGATTTCTTCTTCATTTTCTACTACTTTCAGAAGCTTAAGATTGCCGTTCCAGTTTTTTTCCAGCTGAATAGCTGTAAGGATGGAGAGGTTCCTGTTTGGTGATCCACTCCGTAGCCACATATTGATATCTTCCTCTCTTCCAAACCCCCGTTCCGGGTAATGATTCAAAACAATAATGCCGAGTTCCTCTCGCATGGCCATGGATATGAGTTGCTCCAGTCGGTCATCTTTCTCTGGATCGTCGCTCATAGATAGAAACATTACATTGGGCGGCAAGGGCATTCCCTTTAGAGATTGGGTTACTACACTGATGCCGTGAAGGAAGTGATTTGCTTCAATGACAGTGGAGACGGCCAGCAACCCTTCTTTCCGTAGAGGCTTGATCAGATCCGTTAGATCATTCTCAAGTTTTTCTGATTTTTTGTTTGACTCTTCACTATCCTTCGTCCGTTTGAGAACCTGTTGTACCAGTTGCCCCACCCTGTGGCGAACGCCTTTTTCAAGAATCCTGACGCTAAAGATTCTGACACTACCTCGAGGAAAGATGATGTTGCGAATAAATCCGATCTTTTCTCTCCATGCGGCGGGTTTTTCCACGGGGACCATAAGATTCGGTTTCCACGACTTGGGGCTGGAAGGGACACGGGCACCCATTCGCACAGCCCATTCTGCGATTGCTGTGAAGATACCCGAACGGACATCGCCCCAGGGTGCCTGATGACCTTGACGCACAAGCACAAGATAAACGGCGATGATAATTATAATAGCACTACCGGCAAAGAGTGGATTGATGAGAAACATGGCAATAGTGCACCATACAAAACCGATGAAAGGGATAATAATGGGGACTTTAAAGGTGGGGCGGTAACTTGAAATACCTATTCTTTTTTCAATAAAGACGACCAGGTTTATAGTTCCGTATGTGATGAGAAAAAACATGGTAAGAAGGGGTGCAATGGTATTGAGATCGCCGAATACAATGCCGAGACCGATGATAATACCAGTGACGAATATGGCAACGCGTGGTTCGCCGTTTTTACTCTGACTCCCTAGAAATTTTCCGAAAGGGAGTACTTTGTGCTGTCCCAGCGCCATGAGTGTTCTTGGCCCTCCGACAATGCTCCCTAGCGCCGAAGAGAGTGTGGCGCCCAGCACCGCCGCGAATACTACAGTGCGCCATTTTGATACATCGACCATCACCATATAACTGCCTCGCAGCGATTCGGACAGCACACTGAAATTCATCCAGAATGCAAGGGCCACATAGACGACGAATGAAATGCCGATTGCACTAAGGATACCCACAGACAGAGACCGTTTGGGATCTTTCAGATCACCTGACATAGCTGCCCCGGCTTCAATCCCTGTAACGGCGGGAAAAAAGATGGCAAATACTGTCCAGAACGGGGCCGATTCAAAACCGCCCCAGAGCAACATCTGTCCTTCCCCGTCTCCTTTGCCCAGGAAAAATGAAACCAGCGATAATGAAATCAGTACCATGATCAAGTATTGAAACTTCATGGCTACTTTGGCGCTGATGAGAGAAATGATCAAAAGGAATGCAAGAACAATGCCGGCCACATTAAGTGGTGGGTGATGCGGAAAGACGGCCATCCACGCCTCAGTGAAACCTATGATGTACATGGCGCCCCCCAGCGCTTGAGACAAATAAAGTGGAATGCCAACAGCACCGCCGATTTCCAGACCCAGGGAGCGGGAGATGATAGCGTAGGATCCACCGTGGCCAATCTTGATGTTGGACGCCATGGAAGCGATAGCCAATCCAGTAGTGACGGTGACCAATTTTGCAAGAAGAATGATGACAAGTGCACCGCCAAAGCCGGCGTTACCCACTACCCATCCCAGTCGGAGGTACATGATGGCGCCAAGGATTGTGAGGATGGTTGGTGTAAAGACACCTTCGAAGGTGCCGAATTTTTTTGAAGCGGCCATCAAAGGGTAGTGCTGACGGCAGTGGGGGTCAGGTTATCTCCTGATAAATTTCATCCACCTGTTTTGAGAGGTGTTCCTGATCACCGTTGTTATCGATAACAAAATCGGCCATCTGGACTTTCGACTCCTCCGGCAATTGGAGGTCCATCCGCCGCTGAATGTCTTCTCTTGTGAGTGTTCCCCGTTGAAGGGCCCGGTTCATCCGGGCACCGTACTGAACTGACACGACAATGACATAGTCTAGGTGCTGATCGAGCCCCGATTCGTAGATAAGGGCCGCATCAACCACAAAAAGAGTCGCGGCATCTTTTTTCTTTACCTGATCATACCGATTATCGATAGCGTCGAAAACGTACGGGTGAATAATAGCATTCAGTACAGATTGATTTTCCTCGTTAGTAAAAGCAACTCTTGCAAGCTTCTTTGGATTGATGGTGTTGTCGGGATCCATGACGTCTGTACCAAACTCATCCCGAAGATCGTCTTGAATCCTTTCATTTTTTTTAAGAATCTGTTTAGCTTCTTTGTCGGCGTCAAAAACGTAGGCGCCCAGCTCTGCCATTCGTTTGCTTGCGGCACTTTTGCCGGAGCCGATGCCGCCGGTTATTCCTACCTTCAGCATTATTCCTCCAGAATGTTGTTGATGAGATACTTATCAATCCTCTCAGCTACCTCATGGACGGATCCCATACCGTCAACTCGTCTGAGCAGTGCTTTGCGTTCATAATAGTTCACCAACGGTTCGGTCTGTTCCTCGTAGACATCCAGCCGCTTCTGAATAACTTCCGGTTTGTCGTCATTCCGCTGAAACAATTCACCGCCGCAGTCATCGCACTGACCGCTCACTTTCGGTGGAGAGAAAATGAGATTAATGATTTTGCCACAGTCTGAACAGGTGCGGCGGCTTGAGAGCCGCTCTACCAATACAGTGTCATTTCCCTCAAGAGCGATAACATGATCAATGAATTGTCCCAGTTCCTTAAGCAGTTTTTTGAAACCTTCCACCTGGGGCACCGTTCTGGGGAAGCCGTCAAAGATGTAGCCACTGGCAGTGTCATCCTCTCTCAAGCGCTCGTTCACCATGCCTAGGACAACATCGTCAGGAACGAGTTTCCCTTTGTCCATAAAACTTTTCGCGAAGGTTCCCAAGTCGGTATTTCTGCTGATAACTGATCTGAACATATCGCCTGTAGAGAGGTGCGCCAAAGAATGCCGTTCAGCCAGAAGTTTCGCTTGAGTTCCTTTTCCGATGCCCGGCGGCCCCAGGAAAATCAATCTCATAACTTTGTCCGCCTCTTCTTAAACAATGATCCCGGCCAGCGTTGCTGTAAGCCAGGAAGCCAATGCCCCGGCTATCATCGCCTTCATTCCAATTTTCGCCAAATCTTTTCTTCTGCTCGGTGCAATACCGCCGATGCCGCCCAGCTGAATCCCGATAGATGCAAAGTTTGCAAACCCGCACAACGCATAACTGGCAATGATTGCTGTCCGGTCCGAGATAGCATTTTCAGCCTGAAGCTGGCTGAGATCGGCATAGGCAATCAGTTCCGTGAGAACAATTTTTTCGCCCATGAGCTGTCCGAGAATACCTGCTTCCGACCAGGGTGCACCCATGGTCCAGGCCAGGGGCTGAAAAAGCCACCCGAGAATTTGCTGTATGGTTAGATCAACAAAACCAAGTATTCCATTTACCATAGCAATAAATGCGACAAAAGCGACCAGCATAGCGCCTACATTCACAGCAAGTTTTACTCCGTCCGTGGCGCCGCGGGAGAGCGCTTCCATAGCGTTGTCGTCTGGCCTTTCAACTTCAATTCGGAGGTCGCCAAGTGTCTCCGACTCTTCTGTTTCCGGGAAAATGATCTTTGCCATCACCAAGGCTGCAGGGGCACTCATGATGGAAGCGGCCATGAGATGCCCCGCGATTCCGGGTATGTTGCTCAGCATGGCCACGTAGATGGCCATGACGCCGCCGGCTACGGTGGCGAATCCTCCCGTCATCACTGCCATGAGCTCTGACATGGTCATTTGGTTGATAAACGGCCTTACCATGAGGGGAGATTCCGTTTGCCCCACAAAAATATTTGCAGATACACTCAATGTTTCTGAACCGCTTGTACCCATTGTTTTTTGTACAGTGACGGCGATCCACCGGATCACCCGCTGCATGATGCCAAAATGATAAAGCAGTGCCATGAGAGAGGAGAAAAAGATAATGGTGGGAAGAATTCTGAATGCAAAGTTCATTAGTGGACCCTCAACAACGCCGGTACCGTACGATTTGAACAGAAAATCGCTGCCGGCGTCAGAAAAGCTTAACAGTTTTAAAAAAATTCTGTCCACCGCAGAAAAGAACGGCTGACCGATAGGTGTCTTGAGGATAAACAGTGCAAAGAAGAGTTGTAGCCCAAGTCCCCATAGGACGGTTCGTTTCGAAATGGCGCTGCGGTTGTTGGACATTCCGTAGGCGATAGCGAGCAAAACAACGGCACCGATAATTCCTGTGAATCTATCCATTATTCCTCCGGTGATTCATAGCACTTTCGGCATCGTGCTTCGTATTTATCTTTCTCGCCGACAACGACCCGGTCCGTTTCTCGACTGAGTCTTTGCGTATAGTTAGCGGGGTTTCCGCAGACCACACAGATAGCCAGTGTCTTGGTGATATATTCGGCTTCAGATAAAAGGCCGGGCATGGGACCGAACGGTTCGCCACGGTAGTCCTTATCCAGGCCGGCGACGATGACACGCTTTTTCTGATCGGCAAGCTTTTTACAAACATTAATGAGTGTATCATCAAAAAACTGTGCTTCATCTATTCCCACAACTTCATCTTGCGGTGTTTTCTTGATGATTTCTTCTGCCGATTCAACTATTTGAGCTTCCATCCGAAGCTCGGAGTGGGAAACGATGTGGTCTTCACTGAATCTGGTATCTACTTTGGGCTTAAATATTCCAACTGCCTGCCTTGCGATCTGGGCACGGCGAAGACGCCGAATCAACTCTTCTGTCTTGCCGCTGAACATACTTCCACAAATCACTTCAATCCAGCCTGATTCTCTGGGACTTTTGGTAGGCATTTATTTGAAAAAGTGATGCGTCATTGGCGGACGCCAAACAGTTGTTAATCTTAGTTGTTCGGCATCTTCTCCTTCAACAGTGTCTGGATTTTTGTTTGGATAAGATCCACAGCCACAGAATTATCGCCCCCTTTGGGTAATATAATATCTGCATATTTCTTCGTTATTTCCACAAATTCTTCATGCATGGGACGAACCGTATTCATGTACTGTTCAATCACGTCTTCCATGGTTCGGCTCCGTTCCTTAATGTCCCGCTGAAGCCTCCGGATGAACCTGACGTCTGCATCTGTCTCCACATAAATTTTGATATCCATCCTGTCCCTAATTTGTTGATGGGTCAGTACCATGGTCCCTTCTAGTATGACGATCGGGTGGGGATCCAGCCGTTTTTTTTTCGGCGCTCTTGTATGAGTGGAGAGATCGTAGACAGGCATTTCCACCGACTCACCATTAAGTAGAATTTCTAGATGTTCTGTCAGGAGATCGAAATTGATCGCTTCTGGGTGGTCAAAATTGGTTCTGGCCCGCTCTTGAGATGTTTTATGACTTAAATCCCTGTAATAGGAATCCTGTCTAATAATGGCAATTTCGTTTCTATTAAATTTATTGAGGAGATTATTAGATAAAACCGTTTTTCCAGAGCCTGTTCCGCCACCTATTCCAAGTAGGACATTATTAGTCATCTGGGTTCATTACTAAAGGGACATCATTTCAGGAAACGTTTGGCAATAGATCGCGACTTTTGATCAGCGATCTAACTTGAATTTCTCAGTCTTGATATCGTCCAAGCCATCTTTGTCAAAAGGATATTCCAGTTGATCCTGAATGTTGTATAATGATATCAACATAAATTGGCTAAGCAACACAATAAAATAAGTGATTGTTGCAGGGGAATCCAATCCAACTTTGTTTATGATTGTAGGAGTATAAACTAATGGAAAAATATAAATGTAAGCTTCACAATATGCTTTAAGACTAATGGGAGTTCTATGAATATGTATAGCTATTAGATTATCAATGGACTCATGTACATTCTCCATAAATCGGTAAATTCTTATTCTGAGTCTTTCCGATAAGAATTCTTTTTTTTCTTCTGTGAATTCAAACACTTGATGGGTAATTCTATCAATTTTTTCGGTTTCATAATTATTGCCATTTAGATGTGCCATCACACTATTACTGATATCAGAAAGAAGATTTGAAATTATATCTTTATTGGTCTGGTCCATTTTTTTATTACCCATAAAGCAGTAATAAAGAGCTTTTAAGGCTC
>SCKS01000076.1 GCA_004124465.1 Fidelibacterota bacterium | reverse complement strand
ATCCGTTCTCATTCCATAGCGATATGACAATGAATCAAAATCAATTACTGTTTTATATATATTATGACCATTGTGATTATAGGGTACCCATTCGGTCTCTAAAGAGAAAGTCCCATCAATAATAACATTCTCATCAAGGTATCCTTCTATCTTCACATCATTTAATCCAAGTCTCTTTATATACTCTGAATATCGACCCCCTTTGATAAGAACACGATCGCCGGGTTGAGCATCATCCAGGGCGCTATTGATTGTAGGATAGGGACAGCTTTCTGTACCATCTGGTGCATTACAATCGTTTGATGAAAACTTCTGCATAACATCAGCATTTTTTATAACGCCATGGTTCTGATTTGAGCTAAGATCTATTAGCTGATAATCCCCATTGATATCCATGGGGTAATAAGCAACCAGGTTTGTTTCAGACCCGGTTAATCGTTTATTCATATCATTTATTATCTCAGATTCAGTTCTGGCAATACTCCACATTCTAACTTCATCTATCTTACCCTGAAATCTTGTTCCAATAGATTTAACAGGGGTATTTATTGGAGATATACCTGCTGCAATACTAGAATTATTAACTTCACTGCCATTAACAAATAATTTGTAATCGCTGCCATCAAAGGTTACAGCTACATGATACCAGCCTGGCGTTGAAATAACATCCGTAGCAATTTCACCGTACCAATCTGAACCATCACCAAATCCATACCCTATACTTTTACCGTGATCGCGAGTCCTAATGGAAGGTGATCGATTATTATCGTCTGACGGTGTATTACCTATAATCTCTTGTGTAGTCCATCCTCTTTGGTCCGAAAATATCCACACTTCCTGTGTAAAAGCTGAACCTAAGGTAACAGCTTTATTTGATAGATCAATGGTATCAGCCGTATTCCAACCTCCGTAATGAACTAGGTCATTATTTAAATCAAAAATGTCAAATCGAAGGAAGTTATCTGTTTGATACTGTGACAGGGCGTTTTTGTCCACAACTAAATCGCCGGCAAAAAGTAGAAGCGGACAGAAGATAAATATTAGAAATTTTTTAATACTAGCAGTCTCCTAATAGAACTTATTCTTCGGCAGTACCATATTACTATTGGAACATTACAAATTACTTCCAACTCTATAATTTATTAACCATAGTTTTTCAGAACAATTTTCAGATCATTGTCAAGGATATATATCTAAACTATGGAACCTTTCCTTTGTACAAAGCGTAACAGAGTAAAATGATCAACAGAGGCTCGCATGAAGTCGAGTCTTAGGCAAACTCGTGAGAGGAGGGAATGTCCCACGACATTTCCTCCTTTTTTATTTGCCCAGCTTAAACAATAAACCAAGGAGACCCATTATGGATTCGAGAAAAAAAGAGATCATTGTCCTTTCAACCTTCACAGCAGTTGCATTGGCTGCCATCGGCATCGGTATCTCCCACAACCAATCCCGAACATTGGATTCAAATAAAGGTGTTGAAGAAACCGTGGAAAGATTCACCCCTACCTCAGAAGTGGAAAGCATCCTCATTTCACACTCGAAAACAGGTTTCGAAGAACCTGTCTTCGTTGAGCCGAATAAGATGCATATTGGACTGGTTGATTCCTTCCAGCCAGAGTATAACAGTGAAGGCAACGTAAGCTGGACATTCCCGGAAGCTTTTGCTGATGCCCGCTTCAAACTGGGATCGGGTCAAACGTTCATCTGGGATTCCCGGCCGTTCACCACTTTCTATGCTGAAGAGCTATCCATTCTGGCCGGAGATCAACTGGCTGCTTCGGACAGTCTACAACCTGGAGAAACAGCAGACACTACAGCTCTAGATGAAGAATAACTGATCAAGGCGTTCCCCCTCCTCGCGCCTTGATGCCACCGGGCCGGCTTTTGAGCCTTGGGACCCGTTCTAACGAGCGGAGTCTCACAGGCCGGGCCGGCCTAAATTTTTAATTATCAGTTGATATATGTCCAATCATCATTATGTCCATGAATGACATTGGAAAGCCTTCTTCCAAATTAAATTCAGCCTCTGTGGCAAATCATTCTTAATTATGCTAGATTAAAATACAATGCAGAAAAAAGGAGATGAAAGTGCTAAACAGATTTACTGAAAAAACAGAATCAAAATTTTCCCGCCGTTCATTCATTAAAACAGGCCTGGCAAGTGCCGCTGTAGCGACCTTACCCGGTTGTGACTCACAAATTGATGTTCAAGTCCGTCGTAACTTGAAAAAACCGGTCGGAATAGATGACGCTGGCTGGAAAAATGTGAGATCCCAGTTTATACTTGATAAAGGTATCACTTACATGAATAACGCTAGTCTCGGAATGCCCCCGGCTGTTGTTGCGGAAGCTGTCTGTAAAGGTTATGAAGCTATCTCCAAAGAACCCCTACATGGAAAGCATGACCTCCAGGATAATATTACCAAAGAAGTCATTCCCAATCTGGCCAAAACCTTTGGTGCTGAAGCAGATGAAATAGTTCTCACCCGGAATGCTTCGGAAGCACTTCATCTCCAAGCTATTGGTCTTGAATTAAAACGTGGAGATGAAGTGATAATTACCACTCAAGAACACCCAGCTGGACACCGACCGTGGATGTTCCGAAAAGAACATGAAGGTGTTAGAGTCAAAGAAGTGTTCATCCCCAGTCCCTTGGATAGCGAGGACGACGTGGTAAGTCGTGTGGAAGAGGCTATCAGTCGAAAAACTAAAGCACTTAGTTTTTGTCATGTTACTCGAGGAGGTCACAGATACCCAGTAAAAAAATTGGTTGCCATGGCCCGGGACCGGGGGCTGCTTACACTGGTAGACGGCGCCCAGGCGGCTGGACAGTTCCCTATTAATCTTCACGATCTTGGATGTGATACTTATGCAGTAAGCCTTCACAAATGGATCCTGGCCCCGGCGGGAACAGGTTTTCTGTACGTTCGACAGGATGCAAGAAAAAGAATCAGATCAGCCTTCGCCCCAGATCCTACATTAGAAGCACCTGGCTTCGATCCACCGGGTACCAAGGATTTCCCCGTTCGGGCCGCTATTGGTGCCGCTCTGGACTTTGTCAATACTTTGGGTCTGGAAAATATTGAAAATCGGTGTCGGTCCCTTTCGGACTACCTTAAAGCAGGATTGGCAGAGATTAAAGGGGTAAAACTTCTCAGCGGTCACACGCCAGAAATCTCAGCACCGGGCTCAACCATCTTTGAAAAAGAAGGGCTGGATGCCATAGCTTCTGTGCCAATGATGGAAGAACGGATCAAAACGCACATTGACGAACACCAGCGGGACAGCCACAACGCTATTCGGATCTCAACCCATGTTTACAACACCAAGGCGGAGATCGATAGGCTATTGGAGGCGCTGGCTAAAGCCTAAGATTGATTGTAGAATAAACTTCAATTTTTCCACCCAGTCCATCCTGGTCCCCGGACAACGCGACCCGGTGTAGCACCTGTATGCTCACCATCTTTTAGCACCTGCTCCCCGTTCACGAACACGTGGTAAACACCCGTAGAGTATTGGTGCGGTTTTTCAAAGGTGGCGTGGTCTTGGATGGTGGCTGGATCAAATACCACCACATCAGCATAATAACCTTCTCTAAGGAATCCTCTATGGCGGATCTTCAGGTTGGTTGCCGGTAGGCCTGATAGCCTATAGATGGCCTCATGAAGCGGAATAACTTTCTCATCCCGAACATACTTGCCCAATAGCCGCGCAAAATTTCCGTAGGCACGAGGATGGGGATTGTATTTAAGAAAATCGCCTTCCGGAGCAATGGATCCTGCATCCGAATCAAAACTGACATACGGAACTCGAATTTGCTTTTTCACATTCTCCTCTGACATGAGGAAGTAAACCACATCTACTCGGCTCCCATCTTCCACCACCAAGTCCATAGCTGTCTCTTCAGGAGAGATCCCGCGCATCTCGGCCACTTCCGATAATGTTTTTCCGATGTACTGACGTAAATCGGTGTTTCGGAAACCGCTAAAAAGAACATTGTCATAACCAGCTAACAGACCAAGGTTTTCCCAGTCGTCTGTATCTTCTTGCATCTCCGCCTTCACTCGGGTACGGATTTCAGGATCCTGAAGACGCTCTGCCCATTTATCATATCCTCCCT
The DNA here is from genome assembly GCA_004124465.1 of Fidelibacterota bacterium. Classification (GTDB taxonomy): domain Bacteria; phylum Fidelibacterota; class Marinisomatia; order Marinisomatales; family S15-B10; genus UBA2125. The sequence continues at coordinate 2,921 of SCKS01000076.1, read as the reverse complement.
CTTGAACCCAAGGTGGCATGGAGGCATCCAGTCCAGTGGCACCAGCAGTGTAGTTATACATATCCGCGGTGATGTAAAGTCCTGCGGCACGAGCCGAATCCATTTTTGCTATGGCAAGATCCATTTTATAGTGGTTCTTTTTCCCCCCGGCTTTCAGATGGTATACTTCAGCCGGGATATTCGCCTCTTCCGCAATTTGTATTAGTTCATCCAATGCCTGAAGTAAGCGGTTACTCTCACTTCGCATGTGAGATATATACATACCGCCGTAGTCGGAAGCCACTTTGCAAAGTTCGATGAGCTCTTCTGTTGAGGAATAAAAAGCAGGTGCATAAATAAGAGATGAGCCAATACCCATGGCCCCCTCCTCCATCCCTTCCTGAACCAGAACTCTCATATTTTCCATCTCTTTATCGGTAGGCGCCCTGTCCTCAAAACCCACTTGGTGAATACGCAAGGTAGTTGCTCCAATGAAGGAAGCCACATTGGGAGAAACACCCTTTCTCTCTAGAAATTCAAGATATTCCCCTAAGGTAGTCCACTCCGGCGGCGTGTCGTACTCTGCTTTCATTGCTTCGCTTAAAGGTCCTCCCGAACCACCTTCACCAAACACCTCCAAGGTCACCCCCTGGCGAATGTCACTTTGTGACCGCCCATCGATAATAAGAGATTCTGTTGCCCAGCTAAGCATGTTGATATAACCGGGAGTAACAGCCATGCCCGAGGCATCCACTTCTTTTTTTCCCCTCCCGGGCAGGTTGAGCCCAATCTCGGTAACACGGTCACCGGAAATGGCCACGTCCGCTACGTACCCTTCCGATCCGGAACCATCATAAATGGTGCCGTTTCGTATGATGTAGTCGTAAACGGGAGTTACTGGAACAGAAGGACCAGGTCCCGGAGTACAGCTCCACAGCAATAGAAATGAAAGGGCAAATTTTTTCATTTTTTCTCCTTTAATCATTCCCCTTGTATCCTGGACCTTTCAGGAAGCGGCCAGGAGTTGCCCCAGTATGCTCACCTTCTTTTAATACATGGTCCCCATTCACAAAGACATGGGCCACGCCAGTTGAGTATTGGTTTGGCTCGCGGAATGTGGCGTGATCCTGGATGGTTTCAGGATCAAAAACAACCACATCAGCGTAGTATCCAGCCTTAAGCCTTCCACGGTTCTTTAGTTTTAGATTGTCTGCAGGAAAAGACGTTAGTCTCCGGACACCTTCCGCTAGTGTTATAACACCTTCATCTCGAGCATATTTGCCCAAAACTCTGCTAAAACTACCATAGGCTCTCGGGTGTTTCATTCCTGTAGACCAAGAAGGATCCACAGAACCAGCATCTGAACAAAAGGCTACCCAGGGTAGGGCAATCTTTTTTCGAATGTTCTCTTCTGACATACTGAAATAGACACACTGGATTCGACTGTCATCTTCTAAAACCATATCGATGATTGCATCAACTGGAGCCTGTCCCCGTTCTTCGGCGGCTTCTGCAAGAGTCATTCCAACATATTTTTGACCCATCTTTTCATTGCGGAACCCTACTAACAAAATTCCCTCTGGCGGCTGGACGGTCAATTCCGCCTCTAGATCTTTTATGAGGCGTGGCCTCACATCCGGATCCCGCATCCGGGCCATCCAAGCTTCATGCCCCCCTTCTTGAACCCAAGTGGGAATTACGCCAGTAAGCCCCGTAGAACTGGCGTTATAGGTATACATATCAGCGGAAATGTCTAGCCCTTCTTCCCTAGCTTTATCCACCAAATCAATCAGGTCATCCAGTAGTTTCCAGTAGGGCTCTCGAGACGCTTTCAAATGATAAATCTCTGCCCCAACACCTGCTTCCCGGGCAATACGTTCCAACTCGGCATAGGCTTTTAGCAAATCCTTGTCTTCACTTCGCATATGAGAGATATAACGGCCACCGTATTCTCCAACCACTTTTGAAAGGGCAATAAGTTCATCTGTATCGGCATAATCAGCTGGAGCATATATAAGGCTACTGCCCAAACCAACGGCCCCCTCCTCCATAGCTTCTCGGACCAACGCCTGCATCTCGGAGATTTCTTCTTGGGTCGCTTTTCTGTTTTCATACCCAACCACGTGAATCCTGACCGTGGTTGCCCCTACAAATGAGGCAACGTTGGTAGAAACACCTTTATTCTCAAGATGAGTCAAGGCTTCACCCAGTGTGACCCAAGGTATATCTGAATCGTCTCCTGAGTTCCAATCCAGCATCTCACTTTTCATGGCGTCGCTTAAAGGACCCGGTGAATTCCCTTCACCAAATACTTCCAGGGTCACCCCCTGGCGTATATCGCTCTGGGATAGGCCATCTCTGAGGAGAGAATTGAAAGCCCAACTGAGCATATTGATAAAACCCGGAGTTACCGCCATTCCGGTCGCATTAATCTCTTTTATCCCTTTACCAGGAAGGTTAGAACCTATTTTATTGATTCGGTCACCCGAAATCGCTATATCCGATATGAATCCTTCTGATCCGGAACCGTCGTAAACAGTACCGTTCCGTATTATTACATCGTAAACGGAGACAGTTTTAGCAGTTGTGTTGGGGACTGGTGCGCAACTCCAAAAGAAAAGAGCAGATAGTAATAATAGGGTAGTGCGTTTCATCATAGTCTCCTCATTGAATGATGATTCTTATTTCTATTTCACAATAATTGATTCAATTATTTCCCCAACGGGGTGAATGCTATTATAATCAATCCCCAGAAAAGCCGAGATCGACGCAGCAAACTGATTTGAGAACAACTTGGGATGATCTCTCATTTCTCCCCCCGTAGGCGTATCCGGACCCATGACCGCCAACCATACTCGATCTGCACCATCAACTGAACTTCCGTGGCTTGTCCATTTATCACCTTCACCTCTGCCGTGATCAGTGGTTACCATCAAAGTTGT